>NZ_JACARP010000081.1:0-36573 GCF_013386595.1 Brevundimonas sp. P7753
GGGTTTTCTCTTCGCGCTCGCAGACCGGGGGCGGCCATGACGGCGGCGGCCATCCGGTTCATCGAGGGCCTGGAGGTTCCGACCGGCGCCCTATGCGGCAAGCGGCTGAAGCTGGCCCCCTATCAGAAGCGGTTTCTCAAGGGCTCCCTCGCCAAGGGGATCACCATCGGCGTCCTGTCTGTGGCGCGGGGCGGCGGCAAGTCCGCTCTGACTGCCGGCGTCGCGCTGGGCCATCTGCTAGGCGAGATCGACCCTCAGCCCCGGCGGGAATGCCTGATCGGCGCCCGGACCCGTGATCAGGGCCGGGTGGTGTGGGACTATGTGTCGGGCCTGGCGCGGTCCCTTCCCGACGACGTGCAGAAGCGCCTCACCTTCCGCCGCGCTCCCCGACTGGAGATCGAATACGAGGACGAGACTGGGCCGCACCTGATCCGCGTGCTGGCGGCGGACGGCAAGAATGCCCTCGGCACAAGCCCGTCCCTGGTGATCTGCGACGAGCGCGGTAACTGGGACTTGGCCAAGGGCAACGAGCTGGAGCACGCCCTGTTGTCCGGCCTCGGCAAGCGGGGCGGCCGTATGCTGCTGATCAGCACCTCGGCGCCCGATGACGCGCATCCCTTCAGCAAGTGGCTGGATGAGGAACAGGCGGGCGTTTATCGGCAGGAACACCGCGCCGACGACGGCTGCGCCCCTGACGATCTGGAGCAAATCCGCAAGGCCAACCCCGGCGCGGAACATGGCGTGGGCGCCAGCCTGGAGTGGCTTCAGGCGCAGGCCCGGCGCGCGGTCGAGCGGGGCGGATCAGCCCTGACGACCTGGCGGCTCTACAACCTGAATCAGCGTGTCTCCGGCGAGGACCGGGACGTGCTGATCTCGACCGACGAATGGCTGGCGTGCGAGGCCGGAGAACTGCCGCCCCGCTCCGGTCCTGTGGTGATCGGCATTGACTTGGGCGGGTCCGCGTCCATGTCGGCCGCCGCCTTCTACTGGCCTGAGACGTGTCGGCTGGAATGCCTCGGCACCTTCCCCTCGCAACCCGCCCTCCTGCCGAGAGGCCAGGGCGATGGCGTTGGCGACCGATACTGCGAGATGCAGCGGCGGGGCGAGCTTTCGACCCTTGGGGAGAAGACGGTTCCGGTGTCCGCTTGGCTCACTGAGGTGATCGCCCATGTCGCCGGTGAACGGATCAGCGCCATCACCGCCGACCGATACAAGCAAGCCGAGATCGGTGAGGCGCTGGACCGCGCCGCCATTCGGGTTCCGATCAATTGGCGCGGCCAAGGTTTCCGGGACGGCGGCGAGGACTGCGAGCGGTTCCGGCGGGCCGTATTCGACGGCAAGGTGAAGTCCCTCCCGTCCCTGCTGCTGCGCTCCGCCTTTGCGGACGCGGTGGTGCTCCGCGACCCGGCGAACAATCTGAAGCTGGCCAAGGCCCGCTCGACCGGCCGGATCGACGCGGCCAGCGCCGCCGTCCTGGCCATCGCTGAAGGTGCTCGCCAGACCGCCCGCCCCATCAAGCCGGCGAGGGCTCCGCTATGGGCCTGAGGAAATACACCCGCGCCGGGGCCGCCATCTACCGGTCGCCTCAGTGGAAGGCCGTGCGGCTCCTGGCCAAGCGCCGGGACGGCTTCAAGTGCGTGTCCTGCCGGGCCGTGGGCGATCTGGAAGTGGATCATATCCAGCCGATCCGGTCGCACCCGGACCTCGCCTACGACCTGACCAATCTCCAGACGCTGTGCGTCCCCTGCCACTCTCGCAAGACGAGGATCGAGGTGGGTTTGGACGTGATCGACCCCAAGCGCCAGGCGTGGCGCGATCTCGTGCGTGAACTCGCCAAACCCCTGAAGGACACCCCTCACCATGCTTGAATCAGTGAAGATCAACCGGCGTCAGTCGGAAATCCGGCAGGCCCTCTCCGGCCTCGTCGGCAAGGAAAAGCCGAGCGAAGACGAGACCCGGCAGATGTCGGACCTCGACAACGAATATCGGTCCAATGAGACCCGCTACCGCGCGGCGCTCGTGGCCGAAGATGAGCAGCGCCAGGACGCTAAGGGCGAACTGGAGACCCGTTCCGACCGCGAATATGCGGACCTGATCGGCAAATTCGAGATGCGCCAGGTCGCGCTCGCGCTGGACGAGGGCCGGCCGCTGGAAGGCGCCACGGCTGAGATCGTGCAGGAGATGCGCTCCAAGGGCGGCTATCGCGGCTTCCCTGTGCCGTGGCAGGCCCTGGAGGTGCGCGCCGGCGAGACGGTGGCCAGCGGAACGCCTGACCCGATCCAGACCCGTCCGATCATCGACCGCCTGTTCCCGGACAGCGTGGCGGCCCGCATGGGCGCCCAGATGATCAACATCGACAGCGGCGCCGTCGAATGGCCGGTGGTTACGTCTAGCGTGACGGCGGGCTGGGCCAACGGCGAGACCGGCAACGTCGCCGGCCCGGCTGTTTTCGCCACGACCGACCGCGCGCTGAAGCCGGAACATAACCTCGGCATTCAGATGCGGATCACCCGCAAGGCGTTGAAGCAGTCCGGGGACGCCCTGGAGCAAGCCGTGCGCCGCGATATGAACGGCGCCATCGCCGTCGAACTGGACCGGGCTGTATTCCAGGGAAGCGGCACGAATGGCCAACCACTGGGCGTGATCACCGGCGCGGCGACCTACGGCATCACGAGCACCGACGCGGGCGCAATGGCGACGTGGAGCGCGCTCCGGGCGGCCGTGGTGCGGTTCATGACCGGCAACGCGGCGGGTTCTCCCGGGGCCGTCCGTTCCCTGATCCGCCCGGAACTCTGGGCTCTGCTGGACGACACGCTGATCGACGGCACCGCCGTTTCCGAATGGGACCGGCTGCTGAAGAACATCCCCGCCGGCAACATCGCCATGTCGGCCAATGCCCTTCCGGCTCCCTCGGGCGACCCGCTGGAAACCCAGGCCCTTCTCACCACGGCGGCCGGCGGCGTGGCCCCGATCTTTGTCGGCACCTGGGGCGGTGTGGACCTGATCCGCGACCCCTATTCCGATGCCCAGTCCGGCGGCCTCCGCCTCACGGCCCTCACCACGGTTGACGTGACGGTGGCCCGGCCGGCGCAGCTCGAGCTGATCACCGGCCTGGAACTGGAGGCGGGCGAGTAAGATGCTGACCGGCTTCTGCGACGGGGAACTGATCCTCGAGGAACGCGCCGCACGAAGCCGGAAGCGGCGCGTGAAAGGACGCTTTCCCTACAATAAGCGGGCGACCCTCAGTGATGGGGGTCGCACCGGCAAGCCGCGCAAGGAAGTCTTCGCCCCGCGCGCCTTCGCCTACAACGTGGCAAAGCAGGAGGTGGATATTCGCCTCCTGGTCGGACACGACTACGGCAAGCCGCTGGCCAGCCGCGGGGCCGGGACGCTGGCCCTGCGAGACGATGACGACGCCCTGACTTTCGAGGCGATCATCACAGAGGAACTGCAGGACGCAAGTTGGGTCCGGGATTTCTTCGCCGGTTTCGCGGCCGGGCTGATCCGGGGCCTGTCGCCCGGCTTCCGCATCCCGCCGAAGCGGGCCGTGCCGAACGCCGAACGGGTGGATGAGGAAGATCCGGCAGAAGGCTTCGCCCTGATCCGCACCATCTTTCAGGCGCTCCGGTTTGAGCTCTCTGTCGTCACCGCCGCCGCCTACATCGAGGCGGCCCTGGAGGCAGAGGACGAAGAGGACGAGGCCAGGAGCTGGACGCCGACCGATAGCGGCCTGCTGATCCCCGCCGGACACGGCGCGGGCCTTCAGCGCACCTTGCACCGCTGGAGGGCCTGACTTGGCAGAGACCCTCAAACTGATCGAGGCCGCCCCCGCCTCCTATCCCTTGGCGCCCGTCGGACTGTCGGAAGCGGCCGAAGCCCTCGATCCCCGGTTCATCTGGCAACGCATCGAAGCCTACACGGCCTGGCGCTGGAGCGAGCGGGCCGTCGAATGGGTCGTGGAAGGGCCGGGCTGCTGGAGTCCGCCCTTGGCCCCGGTGACGGTCGCCACGGTCGAGAACTGGCAGAGCGAGGCCTGGCAGGCTTGCACGTCCGCCCCTTCGCCTTTCGGCGGTTATGACCTCGCGGGCTCCGGCCCCTACCGCTTCACCGGCGTAGCGGGGACAGACGATGACCCGCCTCCCGACGTGCTGGAGGCGTTCCGGCGCTTGGCCGAATACATGGCCGCGAAACCGGGCAAGGCGGGCGCCAGCTCTGAGAGCGTGTCCGCCGGGTCCGTCACCCTGTCGCACAACCGGTCAGCCGAATGGCTGGCGCGCGCGATGATCAACAGCGGCGCCGCCGACCTCCTGCGCCGATACCGGAGGACATGATGCTGGGCTGGCTGTTCAATCGAGGAAACACCGCAGATTTGCGGAGTAACGAGCGGCGGTCCTCCGCCTCCGGCTTCACGGCCGAGATCATCGCGGCGCGCGAGAGCTACATCAGCGGCCGGCGCGGCGTCGCGGAACTGACCGCCACGGCACAGAGCTGCATCAGCCTTTGGGAGGGCTGTTTCGCCCTTGCCGACGTGGATGGCACGGACCTTCTGGACCGGCGCTCTCTGGCGCTCATGGCCCGTTCCGTGGCGTTGCGCGGCGAGTCCCTGTTCCTGATCCGGGATCATGGCCTGGTCCCGTGCTCTGATTGGGATTTGTCCACCCGTGACGGCGTTCCCCGCGCCTACCGGGTCAGCGTGTCGGAAGCCGGCGGCGGCACGACTGAGACGGTCCTGGCGGCTGAGGTGCTGCACCTTCGGATCGGGTCCGACCCGGCGGCCCCTTGGCTTGGAACGGCTCCCCTTCGCCGCGCCAGCCTCACGGCGGGGATGCTCCAATCGGTCGAGAGCGCCCTTGCTGAGATTTTCGAGCACGCGCCCCTCGGTTCGCAAATCGTCCCGTTCCCTGAAAGTCAGGACACCGATCTGGACCTGATCGGCCGGGGCTTCCGGGGCAAGCGAGGGCGCGTCTTAATGCGGGAGAGCGTCACGGTTTCGGCGGCCGGCGGTCCTGCGCCAGTGGCGGACTGGAAACCCGCCGACGTAACGCCGGACCTGTCGCGGGCCATGACAAAGGAGACGCTGGACGCGGCCCGGAACTCGCTCTGTGGCGCGTTCGGCGTCCTACCGGCCCTCTTCGCCTCGAATGCCCAGGGACCACTTGTGCGGGAGGCTCAGCGCCACCTCGCGGGCTGGACGCTCCAGCCGATCGCCATGCTCTTGGCGGAGGAAGCGTCCGCCAAGCTGGGGAGTGAGATCAGCATCGACGTGATGCGGCCGGTCCAGGCCTTTGACGTGGGCGGCCGGGCGCGGGCGCTCCAGACGATCATTCAGGCCTTGGCGCAGGCGAAGGAAGCGGGCTTGGCACCCGGCGACCTGAACGCGGCGCTCACACAGGTGAACTGGGGGCCGAACGACGGCGCGGCATAGGGCTGGCCACCCTGCGCGCTCCCATGTCCGCGCGCGATTGGCTGGGGTAAGTCGTGAGTGCCCGAAAAACCGCGACAGGGTGCGGCGGTTCCCTTTCGTCCCGCGCGGCACCCGCTGGCTAGAAGCCTCCGATTACCGCACGTCCAACACGCGCCGGAGCTGGCGGCTTCTTGGACAGGGCATATTCCAACGCCTCGATGACCTCACGGCGCTGCTGGACGCTGCGGAGGTAAAGATCGTCGCCCGTCTGCGCGAGCTTGTAGCCAGCGTCCACTAGATCGAGCTTCAGCTCCGCTAGCTTGTCCTCAATCGCCTTAGCCTGTTCTCTGGCCTTGGCCCTCCGGTCGTCAGTCATGGTTGTCCTCAGTCGATCATGGCGTTGATGTCGTATTTGTAGCCACCCTTGCCCTCGGCGGCCCAGGCGAGAAGATCGGCCGCTTCCTTTAGCTGTTTCATCCGGTCCAGCGTCATCTGGCGCTGATCCATGACGTATTGCTGGGCCAGGCCCCACGCTTCCTCGCGGAGGTTCTCGATAGTCGCCTTCACGGCGGCGGCTTGTTGTTCTTCGGTCATCCGTCCTTCCTACTGATCAGCGCGCCCGAATGAGAGGCCGGCCATCACGCCCTTGAAGGACTCGACCGCCTCGCTTTGCGTCGCTCCGGCAAAAACGACCGCCTCCGTGGCGACCTCACCCAACTGGACAATCATGTTCAGCAAGTCTTCCCGCTCAAAGTCATCAGGCGCTTCCGACACGACGTGAGCGACAGCTGCGATCCGGTTCAGCCGCTCCAGCAATCCCGTGTAAGGCACGTCCTCGATATGGCGCCCCGGGAGCGTGTCGGAAGTCATAGAGCCTTCTCCATCAAGCGTCTGATCGCCTCCGGCCGTGTCGGCTTATCGGCCTGGCTGTTTCGCCACGCGTCCAGCTTGGCCAAGGCCTCCGGCGGCACGCGGACAGTCACCGGTGTGGCGTTCACCGCCGGCCGACCGATCTTCTTTCTAATGTCAGAAACGCTTGACGCCATGACATAGTTAATGTCAGAAACAGGCGGACCGAGCAAGCGCGCCAACGCTTTGCCCGGCCCTAACCGAAACGCGACCTGTCTAGGAGATCGCCATGACGGCTGCTGAGCCGAATAGCACACCTGCGCCTGAAATCCCGTTCGATTGGCGCGAGCTCTGGGACTCCGCGTCCCGCCTTCACCCCGACGCCCCGGAAGCCCTGCACCACGCCATCGCCGCTGGCGTCGATCCCCGCGACCTTCGCCTGGTCCAGCTCGCCGGCGATGACGCTCCGGCCTTCTGGTTCGGCCCTCGCGCTGGCGTCTGCACCATCTACAACCGCACCGGCGCGGCGGGCACGGCGACCGTGGGGAGGATCGGATGACCGCCCTCGCCGTGATCGAACACCCCGCCATCGAGCGCCAGCGCCTCCGCCGCAAGCTGGAGCGGGTGATCGACAAGCTGATCGTGGCACTCGACACCCTGGACGGCGACCCGGACCTAGAGGATGGCGCCGACGACGAGCCGAGCCTGTCCGCCGCCGTCCCGCGCGCCGACTGGAGCGGGTCACAGGACGCTTGGATTCAAGGTCCAGACGACGACCGTGAGGACCAATGCGAGGACGAAGGCGGCGAGCATGACGGCCGCGAACCGGAGGACGGGGTATGATCCTCGATCTGCCGTCATTTCCCATGAATTCCCTAGCGAAATCGGCTGTCGCCTATTGGCGAATTCCCGAAATCGAGGCACATTCAGGGCTGGGGGAAAAACGTGAACGTCTCCGCTTCGGATGCAGGAGGAAGGCTCAGCCTCGTGACCTATTCCAACGTCCTCTACGGCGCAAAGGCCATCGCCGCCTATGTCTTCGGAGACGAGGCCAAGTGGTCGCGGATCATCGACATGAACCGTCGACTGGACGAGCCGCACCGCTTCCCCATGTTCTACATCGGGGCCACGCTCTGCGCCCGCCGGACCGCGATAGACGACTGGATTGCATCGAGGGAGGCGGCGAACTGCAATGCGCCGACGCCCCATGAGAAGGCCGCCTGACGTGCGCGCGCTTCGCAAGGTCGTGGTGAAGGCGCACGAGGTGAACCGCATCCTGGAGGTTCTGGCCAAGCGCGGCCTGACGCCGACTATCGACATTCTCCCCGGCGGCGTGGTCCGCCTTCACCCCGTTCCGCCCGCCGCCAATGACGTGGGCGAGGCCGACGACGCAAAGGCGAGCCAGATATGGGACGAGGCCTTAAACACCTAGGCTTCGCCAACGTCACCCCGATGCGGGACCGGCACGGCAAGGTCCGCTACCGCTTCCGCAAGAAGGGCATGGCGACGGCGTATCTCCCCGGCTTGCCGGGCTCGCCAGAATTCGCGGCGGCCTATGAGGCGGCGGCGGCCGGCGCCAAGGCCCTGGTGATCGGACAGGCCCGAACGAAGCCGGGCACGATCAACGCGCTCGCGGTGGCGGCTTATGCGTCGGCCGACTGGTCAGCCCTGGCCGAGACGACTCAGCGAAACTATCGCGGCGTGATGGAACGCCTGCGCCGGGATCACGGCGACAAGCCGGTGCGCGGCCTCGCGGCGGAGCATATCCTGAAGCTGCGGGATCAGATTGAAGGTCAGGCGGCCCGCAACAACTTCATCAAGGCCCTGCGCTGGTTCCTGACGTTCGCCGTGTCGAGGGGCTGGCGGGCGGACAACCCGGCCATGTCGATCAAGAAGATCAGGTATCAGACGGAGGGCTATCACACCTGGACTGAGGCCGAGGTCGCGGCTTTCGAGAAGCGGTGGCCAGTCGGCACGAAACAGCGCCTTGGCATGGACCTGTTGCTCTACACGGGGCAGCGGTCGTCGGACGTGCGGTTGATGGGCCGCCAAGCCCTCTCAGGAGGCGGGATAAGGGTCCGTCAGCAGAAGACAGGCGCCGAGCTGACCATCGCCATTCACCCGCGTCTGGCGGCCTCTCTGGCGACCGTCCCGGCGGATCAGATGCTGTTCCTGCCGACGCAATACGGCCCGGCCTATACGGCGACCGGCTTCTACAACTGGATGAAGGCCGCCTGCCGTGAGGCCGGCGTTCCCGAGTGCTCTCCGCACGGTCTGAGGAAGTGCATCGCCACCCGCCTGGCGGACGCCGGATGCTCTCATTCGGAAATCATGGCCGTGACCGGCCACAAGAACCCGAAGGAGGTCGAGACCTATATCCGGGCGCGCGATCAAAGACGGCTTGCGACCGCCGCGATGGCCCGGATCGACACGGAAGGGGAACAGGATTTGGCTACCCCGGCCAACCGGTTAGCCAAATGATCGGCTAAGCTCTTGAGCAGCCGAAACTATAAATCCCGCGTGGCAGTCCCTAGGGGAGTCGAACCCCTCTTTTCAGGTTGAAAACCTGACGTCCTAACCGATAGACGAAGGGACCGCTGCGCGGAGGACCGGGGTAATAGCCGCCGATTCCGCCGCTTGCAAGCGCTTGCTGCGCAGTTTGTGTGACTTTTTCAAAGACCTGCGCTCGGCAAGGCACCGCCTCAGGCCATGCGCGGATCAGCCACGTCCTCAATCTCGAACTGCACCCCGCGACGGCCGTTCCAGTCGTCCGCCTTCAGCCGCCCGACCAGGTTCAACCCGCCCTGCCCGGCCAGCAGCGCCTTGCCGCTGGGCAGATCGGCGCAGCGCCAGGCGATGGCCCGCACCGAGGCCCCGTCCGCACCGACCAGACGGCACCGCACATGACCGCCGTTCATCGCCGCCGGCTCACGCGCCTGCACGCCTTGCAGAGCGAACAGGGGCTCAGGGTTGGCCGGCCCATAGGGCGCCAACTGCTCGAAGGCTTCGAACAGATCGCGTGTGGCTGCACTCGGGTCGATCAGGGCGTCCACCTCGACCCAGTCCTGGGCCACGGCCTCGGCCCGCTCGCCGGAAAGGCGGTCGTTGAGAAAGGCCCGCAGTTCGTCGATCCGATCCGCCGCCACCGTCAGGCCCGCCGCCATGGCGTGCCCGCCCCCGGCGATCAGCACGCCTTCGTTCCAGGCCGCCTGCACGGCCCGGCCCAGGTTCATGCCCGGCTGCGAGCGGCCCGAACCCTTGCCCAGACCATTGATGGCGTCGACGCCGATCACCACGACCGGCTTCCTCCAGCGTTCGCGCAGACGCCCGGCGACGATGCCAACCACGCCGGGGTGCCAGTCCTCGCCGGCGATCACCACCATGGCGGATTCGTCGTTGTGCGCGCCCGTGGCCTCGACCCGGCGCACCGCCTGTTCCGTCACTTGGGCCTCGACCTCGCGCCGGGCGATGTTCAGGGCGTCCAGTTCCTGCGCCAGCATCCGCGCCTCGTCGGGATCGTCGGTGGACAGCAGGCGCGCGCCTAAGTCCGACTTGCCGATCCGTCCGCCGGCATTGATGCGCGGGCCCAGGATGAAGCCCGCATGATTGGATTTGGCCGGTCCCGGCTCCGCCCCGGCGGCGGCCAGCAGAGCCTTCAGCCCCGGATTCTTCCAGTCCGACATGACCTTCAGACCCAGACTGGTCAGCGCCCGGTTAAAGCCGGTCAGCCCCGTCACGTCGCAGATGGCCCCCATGGCGGCCAGATCCAGCCACTGGCGGATGTCCGGTTCGCTCTTGCCTTCAAACAGCCCCCGCGCCCGCGCCTCGCGGTTCAGCGCGGCCAGCAGGACGAAGACCACGCCCGCCGCCGCCAGGTTGCCCTGGCCGGAGTTGCAGCCGGGTCGGTTGGGATTGACCACAGCCAGACAGGCCGGCGGCTCCTCGCGCATCATGTGATGGTCGATGACGACAACGTTCAGACCGATGGCCGAGGCGTGGGCCACGGCCTCGTTGGCCGCCGCCCCGCAGTCCACCGTGATGACCAGATCGGCGCCGCGCGATTTCAGCGTATCGAACGCCCGCGCGCTGGGGCCATAGCCCTCGGTCAGTCGGTCGGGGACATAGATAGGCAGTTCCGCATCGAGCGTCCGAAACCAGCGCACCAGCAGGGCCGCGCTGGACGCCCCGTCGACGTCATAGTCGGCGAAGACGTGGATGCTGCTGCCGGCCTGCAAGGCGTCGATGATAGCAGTAGCCGCCGTGTCCATGTCCATGAAACTGGACGGGTCGGGGAACAGCGCCCGCAGCGTGGGCCTCAGAAAGTTCTCGCCATGATCCGCCGCCACGCCGCGCGCGGCTAGGGCACGGGCCATCGGCTCGTCCAGGTTCAGGGCCTGCATATGGGCGCGGATGGTCCCCGCCTCGGCCGGACGCTGGCGCCAGGCACGGCCCGACAGCGAGCGCGACACGTCAAGGAAGGCGGGAGCGTTTCCACCGTCAGCCATGGGCAATCCTTATTGGCCCGGACATCATTCCGGGATTCTGTCTGCCAGACGACCTTGATCCGGCAGGCGGCGCGTCAGGGGCGCGGACGGTCGATGGGCGGCGGCGCGGCGGCGCGGCGACGCAAGGCCTCTGCGAAGGCCTCGACCTCCTCCGGCGTCTGGGCGCCGATGGGAGCCATCTTCGCCGGATCGAAGCGTTGCCGGATCGATTCGATAAAGGCCGTCGGATCGCTGTCCATGGTCCAGTCGATCTGCGCCACCTGACCGGCCAGAGCGCCGCTGTCGGCGTTCAGCGTGCTAACATTGGCCGCCACCTGGGCCGGCTGCGGCACGTCGGTTGGCGCAGCCGGAAAATCGGCCCAGCGCGGGTAGTCGCGGTTGGCGTCCACCAGTTGCTGAATGCGCGGCGCCAGCGGCGACGTGGCGTCCGTCTGCGGGTCGAACGACCCCACGCAGCCGCCTGCGGGCAACAGCAAGCCGGTCATCGCTAGCAGGATCGTCTTTTTCGACAGGAACACATTCATCTCAACCCCGGTCATATGCCATCATCCGTCCCGGAGGAAGGCTCGCGGCCCGACGCGAGGCCGGTTCCAAAGGTTCGCCCATGGCCAAGCACCCGACCAAGGCTCCCCCCGCCCCGCTGGCAGCCGCCGCAGCGCCGCGTAAATCAGGCCGTCCGACCTCGGCCAAGCCCCGGCCGAGAAAGGCGGCGACACCCGAACCGGCCCCCGAATCGTCCGCCGAACCGGCAGCCCAGCCCAAGGCGCCGCCGCCCCAAGCCGAGGCCGCAGATCCCTTCGCCTTTGGGGCCGATCAACGTCATCTGCTGGAAACCCTGTCGCTGAACCTGGCCAAGGCGGCCATGACGGCCCAGTCGGCCATCGCCGAGGCTGCGCTCAGCCAGGCCGACCGTCCCGCCGCCCTGTCGCCCGATCCCTTCAACGTCGCCCCGGCCATGACCTCGGTCATGACCAGTCTGGCCGCCCGCCCCGAAAAGTTGTTCCAGGCCCAGGCCAACCTGTTCAGCCGCTACATGGACCTGTGGTCCACAACGTCGCGCCGCGCCATGGGCGAAGAAGTCCCCCCCTCCCCTTCCACCGACAAGCGCTTCCGCGACCCGGCCTGGAGCGAGAACCCGGTCTTCGACGTCATGCGCCAGTCCTATCTGGTCACGTCGGAATGGATGAACGGCCTGGTTTCCAGCGTCGAGGACGTCGATCCGCGCGTGAAGCGCAAGGCCGAGTTCTTCACCAAACTCCTGACCGACGCTTTCTCGCCCGCCAACTTCCTGGCCTCCAACCCAGCAGCGCTAAAGGCCCTGGCCGAGACGGGCGGCGAGTCGCTGGTCAAGGGAATGCAGAACTTCGCCGCCGATCTGGAGCGCGGCGCCGGCAAGCTGAAGATCAGTCAGGCCGACTACGGTCAGTTCAAGGTCGGCGAAAACGTCGCCACCGCTCCCGGTCAGGTAATCTGGCGCGACGAACTGTTCGAACTGATCCAGTTCGACGCCGCGACGGACGCCCAACATGCCATTCCCCTGCTGATCTTCCCGCCGTGGATCAACAAATTCTACATCATGGACCTGCAGCCGGCGAACTCGCTGATCCGCTGGCTGTCGGCCCAGGGCTTCACCGTCTTCGTCTGCTCCTGGGTCAACCCGGATCTGGACAAGGCCGAGTACGGCTTCGACGACTACCTGAACAAGGGCGTCTATCGCGCCGTTGAAAAGACGCTGGAGCAGACGGGCCAGAAGCTGCTGAACGCCGTCGGCTACTGCATCGGCGGCACCCTGCTGGGCGCGGCCCTGGCCCATATGGCGGCGCGCAAAGACGCGCGCGTCGCTTCCGCCACCTTCTTCGCCGCCCAGCATGACTTCGCCGAGGCCGGCGACCTGCTGCTGTTCACCGACGAACACTGGCTGGCCGAGATCGAGCAACAGATCGACGCCGCCGGCGGGGTCCTGCCCGGCGCCGCCATGGCCGATACCTTCAACGCCCTGCGCGCCAATGACCTGATCTGGTCCTTTTTCGTGTCCAACTATCTGATGGGCAAGGCGCCGCCGGCCTTCGACCTGCTGTTCTGGAACGCCGACCAGACGCGGATGCCCAAGCGCCTGCACCTCGATTACCTGCGCCGCATGTACGGCCAGAACGCCCTGGCCAAGGGCGAGTTCGAGATCGACGGCGAGCGCATCGACTTGTCGACCGTCAAGACGCCCCTCTACTTCCTGGCCAGCCGCGAGGACCACATCGCGCCGATGAACTCGGTCTATCGCTCGGCGCGGCTGTTCGGCGGTCCCGTGACCTACACCCTCGCCGGATCGGGCCACATCGCCGGGGTCATCAACCCGCCCGCGGCCAACAAATACCAGCACTGGACCAACCCCGCCCTTCCCGAGACGCTCGCGGACTGGCAAGCGGAGGCTGAACAGCATCCGGGCAGCTGGTGGACTCACTGGGCCGCCTGGCTGCGTGAGAAATCGGGCGAACAGATTCCCGCCCGCGACCCCAAGACCGGCCCGCTAAAGCCTATCGAGCCCGCACCCGGCGCCTATGTGAAAGTGAAGTCTTGAAGCGTATCGAACCCAACCTGCTGCTGGCGATCACGACCGGCATCGCCTTGCTGCTGCTGATCCTGACCGCCAGCGTCTTCGGACAGCCCGGCGGCGCGTTGAAATACGCCATCGTCGTTGTGGTTGTGGTGGTCGCCTTCATCCCGCTGAACGCCATGTTCCGCAAGCGCATGGGATGGGACCGCCCGCCGATGATCCATCCGGCTGCAGCCTCGACCGCCGCCTGGGCCAGCATCTTCCCCATGATGGTGATGCTGTCGGCGGCGATTCCCGTATTCTGGCCCGGCCACGATTATGGCCTGCTGATCATTATCGCCGGCCTGTGGTTCGGCGTGACGGTGGAATCCGCGATCAAGGCCCGTCAGGCGGGCTGAAACCTCAGCGCTACGCCATTGTTGCAGTAGCGCCGTCCGGTCGGCGCCGGCCCGTCCATGAACAGATGCCCCTGATGCCCCAGGCACCGGGCGCAGTGGTATTCGATGCGGGCTATGCCGATCCTGCGGTCGGTCTTGGTCCCGATATTGGCCTCGATCACGCGGAAGAAGCTCGGCCATCCGGTGCCGCTGTCGTACTTCCACCCCGACTGAAACAGCGGCAGGGCGCAGCCCTTGCAGACAAAGACGCCGCGCCGATGCTCGTCGTTCAGAGGACTGCTGAAGGGCTGTTCGGTGCCCTCATGTCTCAGCACCCGCCACGAGGCGTCGCCCAGACGCCGTTTCCACTCCGCGTCGCTGATCCGGCGAAACGGCGAGTTGGCCCACTGCCCTTCCGATGCGTCCGCCGCCTCAGGCGCACAGCCGCTCAGGGCGACAGCGACGCCGCCCAGCAGCACGGATCGACGGTCGAATACAGCGTCCATGCCCCCTATACGGCGGCCGGACGCTTTTGGTTCAGGTCAGGCCCGTCGCCTCGTCCAGACCCAGCATGATGTTCAGGTTCTGCACCGCCGCCCCCGAAGCGCCCTTGCCCAGGTTGTCGAGCAGGGCGACCAGGCGCGCCTGCTCTCCCCCACGATCGCCAAAGACGTGCAGCCGCATCCGGTTGGTGCCGTTCAGGGCCTCCGGCTCGATGCCGGTCATGGCCTCGGTCTCGTCCAGATCGGCGACCTCGACGAAACGCTGGCCCTCATAGGCCTCCAGCAGGGCCCCATGCAGCCGCTCAACCGAGGGCGTCTCCGGCAGGGCCGACAGGTGCAGCGGAACCTCGACCAGCATCCCCTGGCGATAGGCGCCGACGGCGGGCGCGAACAGGACGGGCAGCGTCAGGCCCGTATGCTTAGTCATCTCCGGCACGTGCTTGTGCTTCTGGGTCAGGCCATAGGCGCGATAGGCGGTGGACGCGTCCTCAGCTTCAAACTCGGCGATCATGGCCTTGCCGCCGCCGGAATAACCCGACACCGCATTGACCGTGACCGGATGGCTGGCCGGGACCAGACCCGCCCGCACCAGAGGCCGCATCAGGCCGATGAAGCCGGTAGGATAGCAGCCGGGGTTCGACACCCGCGTCGAGGCGGCGATGGCCGCGCGCTGACCTGCATCCATCTCGGCGAAACCATAGGTCCAGGCCGGATCGACCCGGAACGCCGTCGAGGCGTCGATCACACGCACGCTCGGATTCTCGATCATCGACACGGCTTCCTTGGCCGCATCATCAGGCAGGCACAGGATGACCGCATCGGCGCTATTCAGCGCCACGCGTCGCGCCGCGACGTCGCGCCGACGGTCGCCCAGAAGGATCAGTTCCAGATCCGTGCGCGCCTCCAGACGCTCGCGGATCTCCAGCCCCGTGGTCCCGGCCTCGCCGTCGATGAAGACCTTATGCATCGTCTAACTCCGTCCCCTCTCCCAATGGGAGAGGGCTTGAGCGCCCGAGAGCCGAAGGCGATCGGCTGCGCGAAAGGGTGGGGGTCCGCCGCATCAGTCGGCGAAAGCAGTAGCACAATTAGGGCGGCGGCTTCGCCGAAGGACAGCGCCGACCCTCATCCGGCGCTGCGCGCCACCTTCTCCCATCGGGAGAAGGGCAAAAAAGAAAAAGGGCGCTCCGGGTTTCCCCGAAGCGCCCCAAATCCAAATCGCCTGAAAGCGATTAGCGCTTCGAGAACTGGAAGCTGCGGCGTGCCTTGGCGCGGCCGTACTTCTTACGCTCGACGACGCGGCTGTCGCGGGTCAGGAAGCCGTGCGGCTTCAGAACCTTGCGCAGTTCCGGCTCAAAGTGAGTCAGGGCGTGCGACAGGCCGTGGCGGATGGCGCCGGCTTGACCCGACAGACCCGAGCCTTCGACGGTGCAGATCACGTCGTATTGCGTGGCGCGGTCCGAAACGGTCAGCGGCTGGGCGATCATCATGCGCAGGACGGGACGAGCGAAGTAAACTTCCTGGTCCTTGCCGTTGACGGTGATCTTGCCGGTGCCCGGCTTGATCCAGACGCGAGCGATCGCGTTCTTGCGCTTGCCGGTCGAGTAGGCGCGGCCTTGCGCGTCCAGCTTTTGCTCATAGACGGGGGCGTCGTTTTCGACGGTGCCCAGGCTCTTCAGGGCGTCGAAGCCGGTGGCTTCAGCAGTCACGTCGGTCATGCTCAGGCGCTCCGGGTGTTCTTGGGCGACGCCGACTTGAAGTCGATGGTCAGCGGCTGTTGGGCTTCATGCTCGTGGGCGGCGCCGGCGAACAGACGCAGGTGCGTCATCTGCTTGCGAGCCAGCGGGCTTTCCTTCGGCAGCATGCGCTCAACGGCCTTCTCGAGCACGCGCTCGGGGAAGCGGCCGTTCAGGACCTTCTCCGGGGTCGTCTGCTTGATTCCGCCCGGGTGGCCGGTGTGGCGATAGTAGACCTTGTCGGTGTTCTTCTTGCCGGTGAACACCACCTTGTCGACGTTGGTGACGACGACGTAGTCGCCCATGTCAACGTGCGGGGTGTAGGTCGGCAGGTGCTTGCCGCGCAGACGGTTGGCGATGAAGGTCGCAAGACGGCCCACCACGACGCCTTCGGCGTCGATGTGGATCCACTTCTTTTCGACCTCTGCCGGCTTCATCGAAGCCGTAGTGCTCTTCAGCATATTGAGGGTCCTGAAAGACGAACGGTGCGGCTCATCCCAAGGCAGGAATGAGCGGAAGGCGTGCTGATAGAGGCTCCCCCCCCGCAGGTCAACACCAGTTCTCGACACCAACTTATATCAACTTATTGATTTAAACCAACTTATCATAAACGGTATTAAAATACCACAAAACCAACGCCACAACCTCTTCCCTTCGCCCCTTGGGGAGAAGGGAGCGGCCGGAGGCTGACGGATGAGGGGGCTCGCAACCGCTGATGAATAGGCCCATCAAATCACCGCTCCGCTCGCCCACCCGTCGTCAGGTCACAAGGGGCAGAAGGCCCGCCCCCATAACCTGTGAAACCAGGCAGCTAACGCCCTTGTGATCACGCGATGTTACGACCAAAGCCGTATTGGAATCAGGGTGATGCGGCGCCTATGTCCGCCCCCGTTCCCCCGCGCCCTTACTGGGCCGCAGCCGTCAGGTTTCCGATGTCCCGCGTCCGCAACGCCGCCCTGCAGTCGAAGATCATGTCCGCCCAGGACGCCGCCGCCCTGATCCCGGCTAACTCGACGGTGGGCATGAGCGGCTTTACCGGCTCGGGCTATCCCAAGACCGTGCCCATGGCCCTGGCCAGCCGGATCGAGGCCGAGCACGCAGCGGGCAATCCGTTCAAGCTGAAGGTCTGGACCGGCGCCTCGACCGGGCCAGAGCTGGATGGCGCCCTGGCCAAGGCGGACGGCATCGAGTTCCGTCTGCCCTACAACTCCGATCCCATCGCCCGCGAAAAGATCAACAAGGGCGAGATGGAGTACCTGGACATGCACCTGTCGCAGGTGGCACCCGCCGCCTGGCAGGGCTTCCTCGGCCCGCTGGAGACCGCAGTGGTCGAGGTCTCGGGCATCCGCGAGGACGGATCGCTGATCCCCTCGTCGTCGATCGGCAACAACAAGACCTGGCTGGACCGCGCCGACCGCATCATCCTGGAGGTCAACAGCTGGCAGAACCCGGCGCTGGAGGGGATGCACGACATCTATTACGGCACGGCCCTGCCGCCGGCCCGCGTGCCGATCCCGCTGACCAAGCCCACCGACCGGATCGGCGAGACGGTGTTCCGTGTCGATCCGTCCAAGATCGTCGCCATCGTCGAGACGGATGCGCCTGACCGCAACCTGCCCTTCGCCGCGCCGGACGCCAGCGCCACGGCCATCGCCGGGCACCTGATCGAATTCCTGAGGCATGAGGTGAAGCTGGGTCGCCTGCCCGCCCATCTGCTGCCGCTGCAATCGGGCGTCGGCAATGTCGCCAACGCCGTGCTGGCGGGACTGGCCGAAAGCCCCTTCGAGCAACTGACCGCCTACACCGAGGTGTTGCAGGATGGGATGCTGGACCTGCTGGACTCGGGCAAGCTGACCGTCGCCTCGGCCACCGCCTTCTCGCTCAGCCCCGAGGCTGCCGCCGACCTGAACAGCCGCATGGAGCAGTTCCGCGGCAAGATCATCCTGCGCCCGCAGGAAATCTCGAACCACCCGGAGATCATCCGCCGTCTGGGCTGCATCGCCATGAACGGCCTGATCGAGGCCGACATCTACGGCAACGTCAACTCGACCCACGTCATGGGCTCACGCATCCAGAACGGCATCGGCGGCTCAGGCGACTTTGCGCGCAACGCCTACATCTCCTGCTTCGTCACGCCCTCGACGGCCAAGGGCGGCAAGATCTCGGCCATCGTCCCCATGGCCAGCCACGTCGACCACATTACCCAGGACGTGCAGGTCATCGTCACCGAACAGGGTCTGGCCGACCTGCGTGGCCTTTCGCCCAAGCAACGCGCCCAGGTCATTATCGCCAACTGCGCCCACCCCGACTATCGCGACGCGCTGAAGGACTACTACGACCGCGCGCTGAAGGGCTCTTATGGTCTGCAATCGCCGCACCTGCTGACCGAGGCCCTGTCCTGGCACCAGCGCTTCATCGAAACGGGCTCGATGAAGCCGTAAGCTTCGCCTTGCCCCTCGCCGCATGACGCGTATCGTCGCTCTCCCAATGGAGGGGCGACGCATGGGGCGGGGATTATCGAAACGGCGGCTGGGCCGCGTCGCGCTTGCCTGTGTCGGGCTGGCGCTTGCAGGACTGGTCGTCGCCTTCACCCTGCGTCCCTCGCCCGAGTCCTATCCCACGTTGGCCGCGCGCACCGGGCCGCCGACGACGGGGCAACTGACCGTCCGCTTCCTCGGGACCTCGACCCTGGCCTTCGACGACGGTCAGGACGTGGTCCTGATCGACGGCTATCTCAGCCGCCCCGGCGTCGTCGCCCTGTTAACGCAGCGCCTGCGCCCGGATCAGGCCGCCATCGTACGACACCTGAAACAGGCGGACATTCGACGCATCTCGGCCCTCTATGTCGCCCACACCCATTTCGACCATGCTCTGGACTCGGCCAGTCTGGCCAAGGCCTATGGCGCGGCCCTGTATGGCGCCGACACGATGGCGGCCATCGCCGCCGCCGAGGGCGTCACGGCGCCCGCCCATCGCTTGGCGTCAGGCCAGCCTTCAACCGTCGGCGCCTTTCAGATCACGCCCTTCCGAACGCCCCACGCACCCGGCGACGTCGCGGCGGGCGCCACGGCGGCGGACTTCCGCATCCCCGCCCCTGCCCGCGCCTACCCCGAGGGCGACGCTCATTCCTTCCTGATCACACATGGGACGTGCCGCATCCTGATCGTGCCCAGCGCGGGCCATCCGGGCGACGTCTTCCACAACGTGCGCGCCGACGTGGTCATGCTGGGTGTGGGCAACCTGTCCCGGCAAGGGCCTGAGGCTGTCGCCGCATACTGGCGCGACACGGTGGCGGCGACCGGCGCGCGGTTGGTCGTGCCGATCCACTGGGACGACTTCTCGCGTTCGCTGGATGAGCCGCTGAAGCCCTTCCCCTATGCGATTGATCGCTTTGATCAGACGATGAAGCAGTTGACCGCGCTGGCCGGCGATCAGATCGCGTTGCGCCTGCCCCGCGCCTTCGAGCCCATGGACTGGTCAGGCCTGCCCGCCGGGGGCTGCGCCTAGCGGTTCAGGCCGGTCGGAAAGGGTCGGCCCAGAGCCTCCGCCATGGCCTGCTGGCTCAGCATGAAGACCAGGTCGCGCTGGTGGTAGTTGTTGGACAGGACCACCACGGTCACGTCGGCGTCCGGCTGATAAAGGACCAGGTTGCGGAACCCGGCCCAGCTGCCCGTGTGATAGATCTGCTTGTCGTCGAACGACGGCGAGACCTGCGCACCCAGGCTGTTGACGTAGACGCCATAGCCATAGGACCGATGCGGGCGGCCCCGCTCCTTGGGCGTGTCCGCAGGGGCGTGGTCGGCTATCATCTGAGCATAGGCGCCGTCGCTCAGCACGTGCCCCTTATGCAGGGCGCGGTTCCACGTCAGCATGTCGTCCAGCGTCGAATACAGCGCCCCGGCGCCGAAGACGACGCTGACATTGGCGATCGGCTGGGCCGTCAGACCGCCGGGGAAGTTGGCGTATCCCATGGCCAGGCCTTGCGCATCGGCATGGGCGTCCGATCCCGTGTCCTTCAGGCCCAGGGGCTTCAGGATGGCGTCGTTCAGATAGGTCTCGAACGGTTTGCCGCTGGCCTTCGCCACGATCTCGGCGGCCAGATTATAGGCGGCGTTGTCGTAACGGATCTTGGTGCCTGGCTCGAACTGCAGACCATAGCGAGCCGAGGTCTCGGTCAGTTCCTTCGGCGTGCGCGGGGTGACGCGGATGCGCCCCCACTCGGACTGGGCCATCAGGTCGGGAATGCCCGAGGTGTGCGACAGCAGGTGATGGATGCGCAGCGGCTTCCACGCATCCGGGCAGGCCTCGATCCATTGGCACACCGGGTCATTGACCGACAGCCTGCCCTCATCCTGCAACTTCAGGATCGCAGCGGCGGTGAACTGCTTGGACACCGAGGCCAGACGGAACCGGGTGTCCAGGTTCAGCGGCTGATCGTTCTCGTAGTTCGCCTTGCCATAGACCTGACGGAACAGGACCTGATCGCCCTTGGCCACCAGGATGGCGCCCATGAACTGCTTGTGTTCGCCCAGGTAATCCAGCCGCGCCTTCAGTTGCGGCAAGGCCTCGACCACCTCCACCGGCGGTCGCTCGGGCAGCCTGGTCTTGCTGGCCGTCGCCGCCTGGGTCTCCGGCGCGATGGCGTGGACGATCCAGGCGCCGGCGCCGGCGGAGGCCAGGGCGACCGCGGCCAAGGTTCCGAGGAACCAGGGCCGACCGCCAGCAGACTTGGGAACTACAAACACGATACTGAACTACGATCCTAGACGTCGAACTCCAGCCCGAATTGGGCGTAAAGGGCGCGGCTATCCTGCCACTTCGGGTCGACCTTGACGGTCAAGAACAGGTGAACGGGACGGTCGAGCAGTTCGATCAGCTCTTCGCGCGACTTCTGGCCGATCCATTTCAGGGTCTGGCCGCCCTTGCCCAGAACGATGGGGCGTTGGCTCTCGCGCTCGACATAGATGGTCTGCTCGATCCGGGCCGAACCATCGGCCTTTTCCTCGAACGAGGTCGTCTCGACCGCCGCCGAATAGGGCAGTTCCTCGTGGACGCGCAGATAGACCTTCTCGCGGGTGATCTCGGCGGCCAGGACCCGGACGGGCACGTCCGCCGACTGATCTTCCGGGTAGAGCCACGGACCAGCGGGCATGGAGCGCGCCAGACGCTTCTTCAGGTCATCCACGCCGTCGCCGCTGAGGGCCGAGATCATATAGACCTCTTCATAAACGCCGGTTTCGAACAGACGGCTCGACAGCGCCAGCAGGGTGTCACGGCGCATCCCGTCGATCTTGTTCAGCGCCAGGATGACCTTGGTCCCCGTCGACTGCAGATTGGCGATGATGGTCTCGGTGTCTTCAGCCGAGCGACGGTCTGCGGCGGTGCCTTCGCGGCCCTCGGCGTCGATGTGGGACTGGGCGTCGATCAGGTGAACCACCACGTCGGCGTCCTGCGCCCCGCCCCAGGCCGAGGCGACCATGGCGCGGTCCAGACGGCGGCGCGGGGTAAAGATGCCGGGCGTGTCCACCAGAACGATCTGGGCGTCGCCCTCGATGGCGATGCCGCGCACGGGAAAGCGCGTGGTCTGAACCTTTTGCGTGACGATCGAGACCTTGGTTCCCGTCAGCCGGTTCACCAACGTCGACTTGCCGGCGTTGGGCGCGCCAATGATGGCGGCGAAGCCCGCGCGCTGGTTCGGGTTGAGGGTCTCGGTCAAATTACGCCTTCTCGTTTCAACAACGCCGTGGCCGCGGCTTTTTCCGCTTCCTGACGTGAACGTCCTGTTTGTTTCACGGGGTCGAAACCGACCACCGTCGCCTCGACCACGAAGGTCGGAGCATGATCTGATCCGGTGCGTTCCACCACCCGATAGGTCGGCAGAGGACGCCCTTGGGCTTGGGCCCACTCCTGCAGAGCGGACTTGGGATTGGTCACGGCCGCGGCGGGCGGCGACGCGAACTCCTCGGCCCAGGCGATGTCGAACATGGCCTTGGCCGCCGTCAGGCCGCCGTCGCGATAGACGGCCGCCAAAATAGCCTCGACAGCATCGGCGATGACTCCGGCCTTTCTGCGGCCACCCGTCTTGGTCTCGCCCGCCGACAGACGCAGGGCCGCGCCGACGCCTAGGCGTTCGCCGACACGGGCGCAGGCGGCCTTGTCCACCAGGGCGTGAAGACGGGCCGACAGTTGGCCCTCGTCCGCCGACGGGAAGTCCCGCGTCAGCCGATCAGCGACCAGCAGGCCCAGCACCCGGTCGCCCAGGAACTCCAGCCGCTCATTATCGGCGATGGTGCGACCGTCAACCTGTCCCCCGCCCTCACCCACGCTGGCGTGGGTCAGGGCGCGTTCCAGCAAGGTCGGATCGGCGAAATCATGGCCCAGCCGACGCCTGAGCGCGGCGACGGCCTCGGCCCGAACGTTGGCCATCAGTCGAGAATCTTGAAGAACCGGCTCGGACGCAGGTTCGCGAACCAGCTGACCGGGTTGAACAGCGACGCGCCCGGCGACCAGGAGAACATGATGATCTCGGCCTTGCCGACCAGGTTCTCGGCCGGGACCATGCCCACGCCGGCCGACATCTCGACGCGGCTGTCGATCGAGTTGTCGCGGTTGTCGCCCATCATGAAGAAGTGGCCGTTCGGCACCTCATAGACCGGGGTGTCGTCCAGATCGCCGCCGGGACCATAGTCCTGGGTCATGAAGCTCTTGCCGTTCGGCAAGGTCTCGCGAACCTGCGTCACCGGACGCGGACCGAACATGTCGGCCAGTTCGGCGCGGCTGACCACGACGTCCTTCACCGGCGCGCCGTTGAGATACAGCTTGTTCGCGATCATCTGCACCTTGTCGCCCGGCAGGCCGATCACGCGCTTGATGTAGTCCGTCTTGTTGTCGCGCGGCAGCTTGAACACGACGATGTCGCCGCGCGTCGGGTCCTTGCCCAGGATGCGGCCGTCGAACAGCGGCGGGCTGAACGGGATCGAGTGCTTGGAGTAGCCATAGGACCACTTCGACACGACGATGTAGTCGCCCTCATAGAGGTTGGGCTCCATCGAGGCCGAGGGGATGGTGAAGGGCTGGAACAGCAGCACCCGCAGCACGAAGGCGATCAGCAGGGCGAAGACGACGGTCTTGATGATCTCGACCGTCTCGTTGCTCGCGGACTTCTCTTTTTTCACACGTTTGGCTTTCTTGGGACGCGGCGTGGCGTAGATCGGCTTGTCGCTGTCGAGGGCCTCGGGATCGTCGCCCATGTCAAAGGGGGCGTCGCCGTCGTCGCTCCAGATCGGTCGCTGCTCGGTGGGGTCGATGGCAGGATTGCCGGCGCCGCCGTTCGCCTTGTGGTCGTCGCTCATGGTCTGCTCGAATACCCCGCCGAACGCGGGGTTGGAAGCCTGAGGCGTAAAGGCTGATTACGCCACGGGCAAGGCTTCGATCACCACGAAAGCGAGAGCATACGGGTGTTCGTCGCTGAGCGTCAGATGAATACGCGCCTCATGCCCCGCCGGGACCAGGCGCGCCAGATGCTCGGCGGCGTGGCCGGTCAGGGCCAGGGTCGGCTGACCCGACTTCAAATTCACCACGCCCATGTCGCGCCAGTAGACGTCGGCGCGCATTCCCGTGCCCAGAGCCTTGGCGCAGGCCTCCTTGGCCGCGAACCGCTTGGCGTAGCTCCAGGCCGGGTCCGGCTTGCGGTCCGAGCGGGTGCGTTCCAGTTCGGTGAAGCAGCGCTCCTTGAAGCGTTCGCCGAACCGATCCAGCGACTTCTGGATGCGCCGGATGTCAGACAGGTCGGCCCCGACGCCGATGATCACCGACCGGCTCCGCTGATCGCCTCATCCATCGCCGTCCGCATCCGGCGGATGGCCGCGTCCAGCCCCACGAAAACAGCCTCCCCTATCAGGAAGTGGCCGATGTTCAGTTCCTTGATCTCGGGGATGGCCAGAACAACGCTGGCGGTGGCGTAGTCGAGGCCGTGCCCGGCATGGACTTCCAGCCCCAGGATGTCGGCCTGGGCGGCGGCGGCGGCCAGACGGTCCAGCTCGAAGGCGCGCTCGGCCGGATCGGTCAGATGGCAATAGCGGCCGGTATGGAACTCGACCACCTGGGCGCCCACAGCGGCGGCGGCCTCGACCTGGGCTTCCGACGGCTCGATGAACAGGCTGACGCGGATGCCCGCATCGGACAGCGCCTTCACCACAGGGGCGATGCGCGCCTCGTGACCGGCGACGGCCAGACCGCCCTCGGTCGTGACCTCCTCGCGCCGCTCCGGCACCAGGCAGGCCGCGTGCGGACGGTGGCGCAGAGCGATGGCCAGCATCTCGTCGGTGACGGCCATCTCGAAGTTCAGCGGCTTGTCCGCGCGGCGGCACAGGGCCGTCAGCACGTCGATGTCGGCGTCGGTGATGTGGCGGCGATCCTCGCGCAGGTGGGCGGTGATGCCGTCCGCCCCCGCCGCCAGCGCCGCTTCGGCCGCGCGGGCCGGATCGGGATGAGCGCCGCCGCGCGCGTTACGAACCGTGGCGACGTGGTCGATGTTGACGCCCAGACGAACCCGCTCGCGCTTCATCCCGTTCTCTTTCTTTACTTGGACAGCCGGCGGCTGCCCGGGTCCTCGACCGGCAAGGCGGCCAGTTCAGGCGGCAGGGCGTCAGCCGGATAGGCCGGGACGTCCAGCGTCGCCAGGGCGATAAGAGGCACGCCCACATCGGCGCGACCGCCTGAGCGGTCGACGATGCAGGCGGCGGCGACGACCTCGCCCCCGGCCTTCTGGATGGCGGCGATGCATTCGCGCGACGACAGGCCGGTCGTGACGATGTCCTCGACCATGACGACCTTCTCGCCTGGCTCGACGGTGAAGCCGCGTCGCAGCTTGAACTCGCCGCCCTCGCGCTCGACGTAGAGCGAGCGCACGTTCAGATGGCGCGCCGTCTCATAGCCGGGAATGATGCCGCCGACGGCGGGCGAGATGGCCACGTCGACCCGGCCGACGGTAGCCACGATCTTGTCGGCCAGAGCCTTGCACAGGCGCTCGCAGCGGCGCGTGTCCATGAAGACCAGGTTCTTCTGCAGGAAGACCGGGCTGTGCAGGCCGGACGACAGGACAAAATGGCCTTCGCGCAGGGCGCCGGCGTCGCGGAATTCGTTGAGGACGTCTTCAGTGTTCATGGAAGGCTCCCTTAGACCCTGCATCCGCGCCCCTCAAGCCGAGCGACCTACTTGATGTCACAGTTCGGCTTCAGCCCGCCTTCCAGCAGCTTGGCCCACACCGTCTCGGCGTCGTCCGCGAAGGCGAACAGTTCCATGTCCGAGGCCTTGACCATGCCGTGCTCGATCAGGGTGTCGAAGTTGATGACCGAGCGCCAATAGGCCTCGTCGAACAGGACGATGGGGATCGGCGGCGCCTTGTCGGTCTGACGCAGGGTCAGGATCTCGAATAACTCATCCAGCGTGCCGAAGCCGCCGGGGAAGACCACCAGACCATTGGCCCGCATGGCCAGGTGCATCTTGCGCATGGCGAAATAGTGGAACTGGAACGTCAGCTCCGGCGTCGACCAAGGGTTCGGAACCTGTTCGTGCGGCAGGGTGACGTTGAAACCGATGGACGGCGCTCCGGCTTCATGCGCGCCCTGGTTGGCGGCCTGCATAATGCCCGGCCCGCCCCCGGTGGCGATGACGTTGTCGCGCACCTCGCCCGGCGAACCGCGGAAGGCCCCGCCCCGCTCCGAGGCGATGCGGCCGAACTGGCGCGCCTGTTCGTACCAGTGGGCGTGACGCCCATCGCCGTTGACGCCGACGCGAGCGCTGCCGAACACCACGATGGTCGAGCGAACGCCCCAGGCCTTCAGCGCCTCCTCGGCCTTCTCGTACTCCATCAGGAAACGCACGCCGCGCATCGATTCGCCCAGCAGGAAGTCGCGATCCAGGGCGGCCAGACGATAGGAGGGCGACGCCAGTTGAGCGGCGTTGGCGAGTGCTTGTTGTTCGGGAGACATTTCGGCCTTCAGAGTCAGACGCACGGGCGATCAGCCGCGCGCGCGGTCCACGGTGTCAACGGACGGATTGGCGCGCAGCGCCGCGATGATCATGGTGGCGTGACGCGCATCCTCGACCTCGACGTCGATGTCGACGTCGAAGAAGTCCTGCTGACGATGAGCCATGGACAGGTTCAGGATATTGCCGCCGGCCTCGCCGATAATGGTCGCCACCTGCCCCAGGACGCCAGGCGCGTTGCGGATGGTGGCGCGCAGGCGAGCCGAAGCCACTGCGTCCTGTTCCGCCTGCGGCGTCCATTGCAGGTCCTGCCAGACACTGTCGTCGTCAGCGAAGTCGGCCAGGGTCTGACAGTCGATGGTGTGGACCGTCAGGCCCTTGTCGGGCTCCAGGATGCCGACGATGCGGTCGCCCGGCACAGGGCTGCAACAGGCGCCGAAGTGGATGCTGACGCCGGGTGTCAGGCCGCTGCCGCGCACGAACAGGCGCGCCTGGTCATTGCCGATCCGCTTGCGCTCCGGCCCCGCCTTCAGCTGGCCCTTCAGCGCAGGGAAGATGGTTTCGGCGATCTTGGTGGCGGCCAGACGACCCCGGCCAATGGCGTCGAACAGATCCTCTTCCGTCGCAATGGCGAAGGTCTTCAGCGTCTCGGTCAGCTTGACGTCCGCCAGCGACTTGCCTGCGCGCTCCAGCGTCTGCTCCAGCGTCGCCTTGCCCAGACGCACGAACTCGTCGCGTTCGGAGGTACGGATGTGGCGGCGAATAGCCGAGCGGGCGCGGCCCGTGACGGTCAGGCTGCGCCAGTCGGTCGGCACCTCGCGCTTGGTTCCGCGAATGATCTCGACCACGTCGCCGTTCTGCAACGCCGTGCGCATCGGCTTCAGTTCGCCGTTGATCTTGACGCCCACCGCCGTATCGCCGACCTCGGTGTGGACGGCGTAGGCGAAGTCCAGCGCCATGCCGCCGCGCGGCAGGGTGATCAACGCCCCCTTGGGCGTGAAGACGAAGACCTGATCCAGGTACATTTCGAGCTTGGCGTGCTCGACCCAGTCCTCGCCGCCCTCGCCGTGTTCGATGACCTGAACCAGATGGCGCAGGTTCAGCAGCGGGTCGCGCCCACCGTCCGCCTCCATCGCCTCGCGGTCAAAGCCGTAGGAGTGGTTCTTGTAGGCCCAGTGCGCGGCCACGCCGTCCTCGGCCACGCGGTCCATGATCTCGGTGCGAATCTGCATCTCGATGCGCAGGCCGCCCGGCCCGACCACCGTGGTGTGCAGCGAGCGATAGTTGTTCGACTTGGGCGTAGAGATGAAGTCCTTGAACCGCTCCGGCACCATGGGCCAGGCGCGGTGGATGACGCCCAGGGCGCGGTAGCAGTCGTCTTCGGCCTCGACGATGACACGGAAGCCGTAAATGTCCGACAGGGAAGAGAAGCCGACCGACTTCCGCTGCAACTTGCGCCAGATCGAATAGGGCGTCTTCTCGCGGCCTTTCACATGAGCGCGGACACCGGCTTCGCTCAGCACCAGTTCGATTTCGCGCGACACGCCGTCAATGGCGCGGCCATGCTCCAGCTTCAGCGCCTCCAGACGGCGCTGGATGGCGACGCGGGCCGTGGCGTTCAGATGCTCGAACGCCAGTTCCTCAAGCTCGGAGGCGATGGAGTGGATGCCGATGGAGCGGCCCAGCGGGGCATAGACTTCCAGGGTCTCGCGGCTGATGCGCTCGCGCTTCTCCGGCTTGACGTACTGGAGGGTGCGCATGTTGTGCAGGCGGTCAGCCAGCTTGACCAGCAGGACCCGCACGTCCTTCGAAATCGCCAGGATGAACTTGCGCAGGTTCTCGGCCTGGCGCGTGTGCTCGGCCTGAAGCTCCAGCCGCGACAGCTTGGTCACGCCCTCGACCAGGACAGCAACCTCTTCGCCGAACATGGCGGCGATGTCGTCGCGCGTCGCCGAAGTGTCCTCGACCACATCGTGCAGCAGGGCGGTGACGATGGTCGCCGTATCCAGCTTGTAGTCGGTCAGAATACCCGCGACCTGGATCGGATGCGCGAAATAGGGATCGCCCGAGGCCCGCAACTGCGAGCCATGCATCTTCATCGCATAGACATAGGCCTTGTTGAGCAGGGCCTCGTCCGCCGTGGGGTCATAGGCCTTGACCGCTTCGATCAGTTCGAACTGGCGCATGATCGGCGCGCGTTTGGCTTCAGACACTTGGGACACGGACTGTGGGGACTCGGAGACTTCAGACGACAGCGGCGCCGCCCCGGTAGGGAGCGACGCCGACTGGTCTATCTGATTCGCGACTTCGACCGGCGACGGGTCCGCGGGGGACCGCGCCGGAAGGATGGTTACGCCATTGACTGGCTCAGCCGTCAGTAGCGTTCCTCCTGGCCGCCGTCCCGGTCGCTTTGCAGCGCGCGGATCAGTTCGGCTTCGGCCATGTTCATGTGCTGGGGCTCGGCCAGCAGGGCGACGACTTCTGCTTCGTCCTCGGCTTCGGTACGCTCATCAACGCGTTGCAGCGTCGTGATGATGTTCTCGCGCAGTTCGTCGGGCACGACGGTGTCTTCGGCGATTTCGCGCAAGGCCACGACAGGGTTCTTGTCGTTGTCGCGATCCAGCGTCAGGGGCGCGCCGTTGGCGATGTTGCGGGCGCGGTGGCCGGCCAGCAGAACCAGACCAAAGCGGTTCGGCACCTTCTCGATGCAATCTTCGACAGTGACGCGGGCCATGAAATTCCTCTGGCGGCAGGGAGAACCGCACAAAATATAGGGTTAGGCGTGATTGTGCAACGCCGCGAAGGCCGGAATGCGGCGCAAACCTCCCTATAGACGGCGTTGAGGGCGGGCGTCGACCCCGACCGTGCAGGTCGTCGCCAAGTCGTGGGCCACGCCCTCGACCGTAGGGTGGCGCCAGTCCGGCGCGATCTCGGCCAGAGGCCCCATGACAAACAGGCGCTCGGCCGCGCGCGGATGCGGCAGAATCAGCCCCTCTAGATCGCCATTCAACCGGCCATAGGCGATCAGATCCAGGTCCAGGGTGCGCGGCGCGTTGCGAACGCTGCGCCTTCTGCCAAAGATATCCTCTATCCGTGCCAGCTTGCTCATCAGCGCGCGCGGGTCATGTTCCGTGCGTACGAGCACCACCCCGTTCAGGAAGGGCGGATCGGTCGGATCAGGCCAGGCCTGCGACGACCACCAGGACGACCGCGTCAGCACGTCAATGCCCTCGGCGCGAAAACGGGCCAGGGCCGCCTCCAGAGACTCTTCGCAAGACGCCCAAACGCCCTTGTCATTGCAGCCCAGCGCGACGATGACTGCACCGTCCAGATCGAGGTCGCCCTCGGGGATTTCGGTCGGGACGCTCATATTCTCGACCATTTCCACGGACTCATATTCATGACTGGCCACACGGGCGACCGCATCGCCTTGTTCATCGACGGCGCCAACCTCTATTCGGCGGCTCGCGCGCTCAACGTCGATCTCGACTTCAGAAAGCTGTCCGACTGGTTCGGCCAGAAGGGCCAGCTGGTGCGCGCCTATTATTACACGGCGATTGTCGAGGGCGAAGAGTTCTCGCCCGTGCGTCCGCTGGTCGACTGGCTCGACTACAACGGCTTCACCGTGACGACCAAGCCGGCCAAACGCTTCACCGACGCCCAGGGCCACAGCCGCATCAAGGGCAATATGGATATGGAGATCGCCGTCGACATTATGGAGTTGGCCCCGCGGCTCGATCACATCTTCCTGTTCTCGGGCGACGGCGACTTCCGCCGACTGGTCGAGGCCATCCAGGCCAAGGGCGTGCGCGTCACCGTGGTCTCGACCACCCGCTGCCAGCCGCCCCAGATCGCCGACGAACTGCGCCGTCAGGCCGACGCCTTCATCGATCTGTCCGATGTCATGACCCACTTCAGCAAGCCCAAGACTTCGATGAACCAGGGCGTCGCCCGCACCCTGGACCGGAGCGACCGCGCGTGAGCCACGCCCTGAACCCTGAACCCGCACGCGACTGCCCCCTGTGCCCGCGCCTGGTCGCCTATCGGCAGGAGAACATCCGCCAGAACCCGGACTGGTGGAACGGGCCCGCCCCCTCCTTCGGCGATCCCAACGCCCGCCTGCTGATCGCGGGTCTGGCGCCGGGCCGCATGGGGGCCAACCGCACAGGCCGCCCCTTCACCGGCGACCACGCGGGCTGGCTGCTGTTCGACACTCTGAAGAAGACCGGCTTCGCGCACGGGACCTACGATCCTGACGGCAAAGACGACCTGACGCTGACCGACTGCATAATCACCAACGCGGTCCGTTGCGCCCCGCCGCAGAACAAGCCGACGGGCGAAGAGGAAAACACCTGCCGTCCCTTCCTGATCGACCGCATGGCCGCCCTGCCCCGGCTGAAGGTCATCGTCACCCTGGGCGACGTTTCGCGACGCAGCATCCTGCGAACCCTGGGCTATCCCGGCACGGCCATTCCCGCTGGTCATGGCGTCGAGGGCAAGGTCGGCGCCTATACCATCATCAACAGCTATCACTGCTCGCGCCTGAACACGAACACGGGCCGCCTGACGCCTGAGATGTTCGAGGAGATCTTCCACCGGGCCAAGGCGGCGCTGGAAGACTGAGCTTCTTTCCTCCCCATTCCATGGGGAGGTGGATCGGACGCGACGCGGACGAGACGGAGGGGGCGACTCCACGGTCGATGTTTGCGCCGCCCCCTCCACCACTACGTGGTCCCCCTCCCCATAGTCATGGGGAGGAAAAGCAGACCTCAACCGCCGCCGGCGACCTCTCCGGCCACCATCACCGGCGCAGAGGGTTCGCGGAAGTAGCGGTCGATGCCCTCAGCGACTGAGCGCATCAGGCGGCGACGGGCGCGCTCGTCGGTCAGGACGCGCTCATCCTCTGGATTGGTGATGAAGCCCATCTCCAGCAGGATGGCCGGCACGTCTGGCGCCAGCAGGACGGCCAGACCGGCGTCGCGATGGCTGCGGCGCAGCAGCGGATGGCTGTCGCCTTCCAGATGTGTAAGCAGCACCCGCGCGAACTGGGCCGAACGGTTCTGGGTGGCGCGCTGGGTCATGTCCAGAAGGATGCGGTCGACCGAGGGGTCACGCCCCGGCAGACGCAGTTCACGCTGCCAGTCGTCGCCGCGCGTGAACTCGCGCACCGCGCGGCCCGCGCCCTGCTCGGACAGGGTATAGACGCTGGCGCCGCGCAGGGCCGGATCGGTCCCGGCGTCGGCGTGCAGCGAAATGAACAGGTCGGCCCCGGCGTCGCGGGCGATCTGAACCCGGCGGCCATGGACGACATAGACGTCACTGTCGCGCGTCAGACGCACGCGATAGCGGCCCGTGCGCTCGATCGCGGCCTTCAGTTCGCGCGCGGCGGCCAGGGTGACGGCCTTTTCCTGAGCGTGGACGCCTTGAGCGCCCGGATCGCGGCCGCCATGCCCGGCGTCGATGACGATCAGAGGCTTTTCCTTGCGCGCCTGCTCGCGACGCGGCGGCGTGCTGGTCGCAACCGCAGCGGCGGCGCCCGTGGCCTTCAGGTCGATGACGTAGCGATAGTGTTGAACCCCATCTCCCGGCGGCAGCAGGAAGCGGCGCTCGATCTCGGCTCCGCGCGCCAGATCCAGACGGATGCGCGACGACGTGCCGGCAGAGCTGACTTCATAGCCGCGCACCAGACCCGAGCCATTGCCGCCCAGCCCCCTGCCCGGCGCCACGTCCGACAGGGCCACGACGACGCGGCCGGTCGTGCCGTCCTCGATCACCTGTCCACGCGTGGTCTTGCCCAGGTCCAGCACGACCCGCGTACGCTGGGCGTCGCCGCCAAAGCGAATAGAGGAAATCTGGCCGTCCGGCCCAAAGGCCAGGCCGCGGCCAGCCGTCAACACGACGGCGCAAATCACGACGAAGGCCAGGCCCGTCATCGCCCATTCACGCACGCCCCAACGGGCCAGATTGTTACGCCACCGGCCATACATGGACGGACTTCACCCTTCTGGTTCAAGCCACAGTAAGGGCCAAACCTGCTAAGGATTTCGTTAACTCATGTAACGGCGGCGGTTCTTTTATTTTCCACAAGTTAGGCCTATGGTGTGATGCGTTCGCGAACGATCGCGCCCTCTGCACATTGACGCAGGGCGGGCGCGCCCTCCTCGCAACGCTGACTTTCACCTCATTCCGAGGATCGCCCGGCCTGGCCGACGATCTGACGAAAGGGTCCGGGGCGCGGCCTTGAACGGCGCGTTCGGATCCAGGACCGACAGAACCTCATGGGCCGACCCGCCTGCGCTCCCGACCGGCATTCTGATGCCGCTCTCGCATTTTGCGAGGGGATGACGCGCGCCCTGGCCCCCATTTCCATTCGGCGAGCCGCCCCCTTGTCTGCGGATGTATCCGCAGGGCCCGGCCTGGCGCGCCAGAGAGAGACCATCCATGTCAAAAACAATGCTGATCGATGCGGCGCACGCGGAAGAAACCCGCGTCGCCATCGTGGACGGACGCCAGGTTGAGGAATTCGATTTCGAATCCACGGCCCGCCGTCAGCTTCGCGGCAACATCTACCTCGCCAAGGTCACACGCGTAGAGCCCAGCCTCCAGGCGGCTTTCATCGAGTACGGCGGCAATCGTCACGGCTTCTTGGCCTTCAACGAAATCCACCCCGACTATTATCAGATCCCGGTCGCCGACCGCGAAGCCATCATGGCCGAAGCGCATTCGGACGACGACGATCACGATGATCTGGGCCGTGAAGGCGACGACGAGTCCGAAGGCGGCCTGGCCGACGAGGAGCGCCTGAAGCGCCGCCTGATGCGTCGCTACAAGATCCAGGACGTCATCAAACGCCGTCAGATCCTGCTGGTGCAGGTCGTCAAGGACGAGCGCGGCGCCAAGGGCGCGGCCCTGACCACCTGGCTGTCGCTGGCGGGCCGCTACTGCGTCCTCATGCCCAACACCGGCAAGGGCGGCGGCATTTCGCGCAAGATCACCAACACCTCCGACCGTCGCCGCCTGAAGGCCGCCGCCTCGGCGCTGAAGGTGCCCAAGGGCATGGGCCTGATCATCCGCACGGCCGGCGCCAAGCGCACCAAGGCCGAGATCAAGCGCGACTACGAATACCTGCTGCGCCTGTGGGAGACGATCCGCGAGAACACGCTGAAGTCGAACGCCCCGGCCGTCATCTACGAAGAAGAGAACCTGGTCCGTCGCGCCGTACGCGACATGTACGACAAGGACTTCGACGGCATTCAGGTCGAGGGTCTGGAAGGCTTCAAGGAAGCCCGCGACTTCATGCGCGTGCTGATGCCGTCGCAGGCCAAGAAGATTCATCTGTATCAGGGCTCCAAGCCCCTGTTCGCCGCTAACGGCATTGAAGAACTGCTGACGCAGATCCACCAGCCGGTCGTGCCGCTGAAGTCGGGCGGCTATCTGGTGATCAACCAGACCGAAGCCCTGGTCGCCATCGACGTGAACTCGGGCCGCTCCACCAAGGAGCGCAATGTCGAGGCCACCGCCACCAAGACCAACCTGGAAGCCGCCGTCGAGGCCGCACGCCAGCTGCGTCTGCGCGACCTCGCCGGCCTGATCGTCATCGACTTCATCGACATGGATGAAGGCAAGAACAACCGCGCCGTCGAGAAGGCGCTGAAGGACGCGCTGGCCAAGGATCGCGCCCGCATCCAGATGGGCCGCATCTCGGGCTTCGGCCTGATGGAAATCAGCCGCCAGCGCCGCCGTCTGGGCGTGATCGAAGGCGCCACCGAGGTCTGCCCCCACTGCCAGGGCGCCGGCCGTATCCGCTCGGCGGAATCGGCGGCTCTGGTGACGCTGCGCGCCGTGGACATCGAGGCGGGCCGCAACGGCGCCGGCTCGGTCAACCTGCGCGTCTCGACTGCCGTCGCCCTCTACATCCTGAACCACAAGCGCGACTATCTGCAGCGCCTGCTGGAGCAGCGCGGCCTGAACGTCGTCATCCTGATCGACGATACCCTGGCCCAGGGCGAGCACGCCATCGAGCGCACCTCGACCAACGAGGACTTCGTGCCGGTCGTCACCCACATCTCGGCCGCCGACCTGGACGACGGCTTCGACGACAGCGCCTTCGACCATGAGGACGAAGACGAGGACGACGAGGTTATCGACGGCGACGACGAGGACGACGCCGATCTGGACCGCGAAGACAACGACGACGACGAGCCGCGCGAGCGCGCCGAAGCCGTCGACGGCGAAGGCCGTGGTCGTGGCCGCCGCCGCCGCCGTCGTGGCGGTCGCCATGAAGAAGGCTCGGACGAAACCGCCGCCGTCGATGTTGTCGCCGCTGACGAAGAAGACGATGACAGCGAGGCCGGCCGTCGCCGCCGTCGCGGTCGCCGTGGCGGTCGCCGGATGCGTGAAGACGGCGAACGCGACGCCTTCACCTGGGTGCGCGGTCGCACGCCGTCGCTGGACGATCCCTACGTCTGGTTCGACCCGATCAACCCTGCCCCCTCGCCCCGCAGCGAACGCGCGCCGGTCGAAGCCTCGGAAGCCCGCGACGTCGAGGAAATCATTGGCGAACGTCCCGAGGGCGAACGCGCTGATCGCGAAGGCGGCCGCTCGCGCCGTCGCCGTGGTCGGGGTCGCGGTCGTGACCGCGCCGGCCTGCCCCACGAGGCCAAGGTCGAGGACCGCGCCGTCAACGAGGGCCTGCCCCCCGTCGGCTCGCCGGACACGCCCATCGCCACGATCATCCCTGCGGATGACGCCGTCGCTGCGGACGCACCGGAAGCGGTTGTCGAAACCGCCGAAGCGCCCAAGCGTCGTCGCGTCCGCCGCAAGGTCAGCGCCGATGTCGCCGGCGTGATCGAAGCCCCGGTTGAAGCGGAGGCCGAAACGGACGTCGAAGTCGCCGTCGAGGCTGAAGCCGTCGCCATCCCCGCCCAGTTGGACGTGGAGCCCGTGGTCGCCGCCAAGGTTGAGGCCGCCATCGAGCAGGCCATGGCGCCGACGCCCGAGCCGGTCGCCATCGTCGAGCCCACGCCTGCACCGACGCCCGAAGTCGATGTCGCCGCCATCATCGCCGAAGACCCCAACCAGATCGGCGCGCCGCCTGAGAAGCCGAAGCGCGGCTGGTGGCGCCGTTGATCGGACACGATTAGGCTTGAAGACACGGGGGAGACTGTCGCTCTGGAGTACGTCATGACCAGACTTCCCCGTGTCGCAACCCGCGTCCTTGTCTCCGCCACGGCTGCCTTGGCGGTGCTGGCGGCGGCCGGATCAGCCTCGGCCCAGAGCCTGATCCGGGATACCGAGATCGAAGGCATCATCCATGAGTGGTCCGAGCCGGTCTTCGTCGCCATGGGACTGGACCCGACCGAGGTCGAGATCCTGCTGGTCAACGACCAGGACCTGAACGCCTTCGCCACCCGCGGGCGGATCATGGGGCTGAACACCGGCCTGATTCTGCAGACCAAGACCCCCAACCAACTCCTGGGCGTGATCGCCCACGAGGCCGGCCACATCAAGAACCGCCACACCCTGCGTGACGGGGCCCAGAACGCCGGCATGCAGCCCATGATCATGACCATGGCCCTGGGCGCCCTGGCCGCGATCGCGGGCGCGCCGGACGCGGGCGCGGCGCTTCTGGCCTCCAGCCAGTATTTCGGCACCCTCGGCGCCCTGCGCTATATGCAGAGCCAGGAGGGCGAGGCCGACATCACCGGCGCTCGCGCCCTGGAGCGCGCCGGGGAATCCGGCAAGGGCATGGTCGAGTTTTTCGAGAACTTCCGCTCGCAGGAAGTCTTCTCGGACCAGCGCCGCTATCCCTATTTCCGCAGCCATCCCCTGTCCTCGGCCCGTATCGAGGCCCTGCGTCGTCCGGTCGAGGCCGCCGCCCATTACGATCACCGAGACAGCCCCGAGCGGATGGCCCAGCACGCCCTGGTGGTCGCCAAGATCCGCTCCTTCATGGAATCGCCGAACGCGGCGCTGCGCGACTATCCGTCGTCCGACACCTCCCTGCCCGCCCGCTACGCCCGCGCCATCGCCTGGTATCGCGACGGCCAGACGGACAAGGCTCTGAGCGCCGTCGACGCCCTGCTGACCGAACAACCCGCCAATCCCTACTTCTGGGAGCTGAAGGGTCAGATCCTGTTCGAGGAAGGCCGTCCGGCCGAGGCCATCGGCGCTCATCAGAAGGCCGTTGAGCTGAAGCCCGACGCCCCCCTGCTGAAGATCAATCTGGCTCACGCCCTGATCGAGACCAACGACGCCGCCAATCTCGATCTCGCCATCGATCAGTTAAAGCGCGCCGTCGCGCTGGAGAAGGACAACACCCTGGCCTGGCGCCTGCTGGGACAGGCCTACGCCAGCCAGGGCAAGGAGGGCGAGGCGCGTCTGGCCTCGGCCGAATACTGGTTCGCCCTGGGCCGCACCGAACAGGCCAACCAGTTCGCCATGCGCGCCCGTGACCTGCTGGACCGAAGCTCCATCGAATGGCGCCGTGCCACCGACATCGTCTTCTCGTCGGGCGCCTCGCAAAAAGACATCGACGACGCCGAGCGCCGCAACGAAGAGCGCAACAACCGCGGCGTCATCCTGCCCAACGGCTGAGGCTGCCCTCAGCCCCCGATACCGAGACCTAAATGACCGACGACGCTCGCCCAGACGCCCCCCAGACT
>NZ_JACARP010000082.1:0-33041 GCF_013386595.1 Brevundimonas sp. P7753
CCCCATCCCCGCCCCCGTGCATGTCATCGGCGGTGGCCTCGCCGGTTCCGAAGCCGCCTGGCAGATCGCTCAGGCGGGCGTGCCCGTCATCCTGCATGAAATGCGCGGCGTGCCGGGCGTGAAGACCGACGCCCACCACACAGACGGCCTGGCCGAGCTGGTCTGCTCCAACTCCTTCCGGTCTGACGATTGGGAATATAACGCCGTCGGCCTGCTGCATCAGGAAATGCGCGAACTGGGCTCGATCATCATGGCGGCGGCGGGCGATCACCAGGTCCCGGCAGGCGGCGCCCTGGCGGTTGATCGCGACGGCTTTTCTCAGGCGGTCACCGCGCGGCTGGAAGCCCATCCGCTCGTGACCATCGTGCGCGAGGAAATCGACGGCCTGCCGCCAGAGGACTGGGGCAATGTCATCGTGGCCACCGGCCCCCTGACCTCGCCCGCCCTGGCCGAGGCCATCCTGAAGCTGACCGGCGAGGAAAGCCTCAGCTTCTTCGACGCCATCGCCCCCATCATCCACGCCGACAGCATCGACTTCGACATCGCCTGGCGCCAGTCGCGCTATGACAAGGAAGGCCCCGGCGGCGACGCCGCCGCCTACGTCAACTGCCCGATGAACAAGGAGCAGTACGAGGCCTTCATCGACGCCCTGCTGGACGGCCCCAAGGCCGAGTTCAAGGAGTGGGAGAACGTCCCCTACTTCGATGGCTGCTTGCCCATCGAGGTCATGGCCGAGCGCGGTCGCGAGACCCTGCGTCACGGCCCGATGAAGCCTGTCGGCCTGACCAATCCGCGCGATCCGAAGGTCAAGTCCTACGCCATCGTCCAGCTGCGTCAGGACAATGCTCTGGGCACCCTGTTCAACATGGTCGGCTTCCAGACCAAGCTGAAGCACGGGGCGCAAGCCGAGACCTTCCGCATGATCCCCGGCTTGCAGAACGCGCAGTTCGCGCGCCTGGGCGGACTGCACCGCAACACCTACCTCAACAGCCCGCAACTGCTGGACAAGCAGTTGCGCATGAAATCCATGCCGCGCCTGCGCTTCGCCGGCCAGGTCACGGGCGTCGAGGGCTATGTCGAAAGCGCCGCCATGGGCCTGCTGACCGGACGCATGGCCGCAGCCCAGGCCTTGGGCCGCGACCTGTCGGCCCCGCCGCCGGAAACCGCCATGGGCGCCCTGGTCGAGCACATCACCGGCGGCCACCTGGAAGGGTCGAAGTTCCAGCCCATGAACATCAACTACGGCCTGCTGCCCCCGCTGGAAGCGCCGAAAGTCGACGAAGACGGCAAACGCATCCATCCCAAGGAACGCGGCCGCGCCAAGAAACGCCTGCAAAGCATCCGCGCCATGGCCGCACTGAAGGCCTGGCGCGACGCGGCGGCCGCTAGCTAAGGATTGCGACCACGACTGAAATGATCGCCAGCAGCAGTGGCGGGCTGGCGATCGTTATGGCGACGCGATAACGCCGGAAGGCAAAGGTCGCCCAGCCTGTCAGCGGACAGGCCAATAGGGCAACGTAGAAAATCACGAAAGCGAGGGCAGAGCCGAACCCCTCGCTTTTTTCCAGATCGTCCAATGCGAAAAGCACGGCAAGCGACGCGACCCATGTTCCAAAGAGCCCGAACAGCGTCGCAACGGCGAGAATGACAAGCGCTGGGTTTCGCCAGTCACCGCGAGAACAAGGCGCCGCTGCCAAATGCCGCTCCCATAGGTTCGAGGCGTCGTTGTCCACTATCCACTCTGCCTTCGCGTGAACATGTCCCTTCAGCGCAGCTTGGGCAGGCCCGGCCGGAACGCCAGCGTCATCACACCCAGAACCACCACGCCCGCGCCCATCAGAATCCAGGCCCCGGTCAGGTCGGCCATGTGGTCGCGCAACAGGCCGGCGGCCAGCGGCGACAGGCTGGCGATGATGTAGCCGCCGCCCTGGACGAAGGCGAGCAGATCGCCGGACCGGGCCGGATCGTCGATCTGATCCATGGCCAGGATCAGGGTCAGGGGGAAGATGGCCCCAATCCCCAGCCCCATGATCACCACGACCGGAACCGCCAGGGCCACCGGCGCGACCACTAGCCCCGCCAGACCGATCAGGGCCAGCACCAGCGCCGTCAGGATCGGCCCGCGCCGATCAGGGAAGCGTCCGATCAACAGCGACACGAGGATGCCGGCCATGACCTCGGCCCCCGTCATGCCGCTGAGCAGATAGCCCGCCGTCGCCCTCGCCTGCCCCAGATCGACATAGAAGGGCGGCAGCCAGGCCAGGACCAGCGTATAGGCCGAAGTGCCCAGCCCCATGATGAGGATCAGGCTCCACGCCCGCCCCTGACGCCAGAAGGGGATCTCGGGATGGACCACCTCGACCACGGCTTGCCGATCCGGTTCTTCCGCCGCCGGATCGCGTGCGGCCAGCAGCCAGACGACCGCCGCCACGAAGGCCGGCACGCTCCACAGCGCCAGGGTCCAGGCCCAGCCCACCGCCTCCGCCAGGCCCGCCGCCGTCGCCGCCGCGATGGCCGCCCCGCCCATGATGCCCGTGGTGTAGAGGGCCATCACCGTGCCGAACCGCGTCGGAAAGGCGCGCTTGATCACGACGGGCGCCAAGGCCTGAATCAGGGCGACGCCCACGCCGACGACCGCCGCGCTGGCGATCAGGGCCGCCGTTTCCGTCAGCACGGCCCGCACCAGACAAGCCACGCCGATCAGCAGCGCGCCCAGCAGGATGCCGCGCCGTTCGCCCAGCCGACGACGCAAGGGCCGGATCGACAGGGCGCCCAGGCCGATCATCAGCACCGGCAAGGTCGTCAGCAGACTGGCGGCGGTGGAATCCATCCCCGTCGCGCCCTCGATCAGGTCCAGCAGCGGTCCCACCGCCGCCATCGCCGGACGCAGGTTCAGCGCCAGCGCGAAGATGGCGCCGAGCAGCAACAGGGACGTGCCGCGCGCCGGCTCGGCTTCGGACCGTGCGATCATGTTAGGAGACTCCACTGGAAGATCGCGCTAGTATCTCGACCTCAAGTATCTCGATGTCAAGATAACTCATGCCCGACAGAGCCGCCCGCGCCGCCGCCCAATGGGCGGTCCAGCGCCCCGAACTCGACATGCTGCCGATGGAGGTGCTGGGTCGCCTGAACGAGGCCTCGCAACTGGTGGTGCGCGAACGCCAGACGCCGCTGTTCGCTCGCTATGGCCTGCAGCATGGCGAGTTCGACGCTCTGGCGACGCTGCGCCGTTCGGGCGCGCGCGAGGGCCTGACGCCGACCGCCTTGTTCGAGGCGGCGATGATGTCGTCGGGCGGCATGACCGCCCGCATAGACCGGCTGGAGAAGGCGGGTCTGGTCGAACGCCGCCCGCATCCGACGGACCGCCGCGCCACCCTGGTCCGCCTGACCGACAAGGGCTTCAACCTGATCGAATCCATCATGCCCAGCCACGAGGAAACAGCGCGAGACATCCTCGCGCCGCTCTCGCTTGACGAACAGAAGACCTTGAACGCCCTGCTGGCCCGCCTGATCGGCGGCCTCTGCGACTAGACGCGACCGCGCAGCACCGCCCAGAGCAGACGGAGCCGTTTCAGCGGTTCCGGGTGCTCAAAGCCCGCCAGCGCGGCATGGGCGATAGCGGGAAAGGCGGCGGCGGGCAGAGTTCTGAGTGCGGCGTTGGCGGCTGCGCGCAGCGCCCTCGCTTCATCCGTCCGGCCGGTCTGCGCCAGGCCCCACACGCGCCCAGGCACCACGACCAGGGCGTCATGCTCCTCGCCTGCCAGTATCCGGGTCGCGACCTGCATCGGGCCGACGTAGAAGGCGTCAAGGTCGTGCGGCTCCCCATGCATCCGACCGATGTGCGCCTCGATCAGGGCGTCGAAGGGCGCGCGATCCAGATGCCGGCGCGCGACGGCGCCGGTCAGGGCCTCCAGCACGGGATGACCGACGCGAGGCGTGTTGGCGAAAACGCCCTCCATCTGCTCGGACCACCACGTGTAGCGCATCTCGGCCAGCATGGGCTGGGTGACGCGGGTGGGAATGGCCAGAAGTTCCGCCTCGAAGGCGTAGAGGGCGATCAGGTCCGCGCGCGCCTGTTCGTTAGCCACAAACCGGCTGGACAGCCAGCGGTCAGGGTCGGCGGCGCGGACCTGGGAATCGAGATCAACAGTCATTGCGCAAGGCCATCGGCCATTGTGCAAAGCGGTGCAAGCCTCAGCTGAACAGGGTCTGATACATGGCCATCGAGGTCAGCATCGGCAGGGACAGCAGCAGGTTGGTGCGGCTGCCCAGCATGGCGATGCGGGCGGCCTTGGCCTTCTTGTCATCATCGACGACGACGATGCCGAGGGCCCGCTTCTGGTTCGGCCAGATCAGGCCCCAGACGTTCAGGAACATGACGATGGCCAGCCAGACGCCGATCCCCATCAGGGTGAACTGCTGATCGCCCGCGTTCAGACCGCCGGCCAGGCCGAAGCTGAGCACCTCGACCGCATAGAGGTGGCCGCGCGTGAACATGACGGCCAGACCCGCCAGCACCGTCACCAGCGCCGACCAACGGAACCAGAACAGGGCTTCAGGCGCGATATGCTTGCTGACGGCGGGCTTCAACTCGGCGGGGATCGAGGGCATGACCCGTATCTGCACGAAGTTGAAGTAATAGAGCAGGCCGATCCACAGGATGCCCGCCACGACGTGCACCCAGCGGAAAGTCGCCTGGGCGAAGCCGAGATCGAAACCGCCCGGCGCGATGCGACCGAAGGCGAAGATCATGACGCCCGCCAGCATGATGCTGAGCAGGAATGTCGTTCTGAAGTTTGAAAGCAGTTTGGCCATGCGCCCCTCCCCGGGTCGGAATCAGGAAGCGTGACCTTACCCCTCCCTCCCCATCGGGGGGAAGGAGGAGCATTTTCAGGTGCGCCGCGCCTTAAGGCCGGCTGGCCATGCCGAACTTGACCGGCTTGGTGTCTTCGTCGAGGGAGCCGCGCTTGACGCCCCACAGCAGGATGATCGGCGCGCCGACGTAGATCGACGAATAGGTGCCGATGATGATGCCGGCCATCAGGGCGATTGAGAAGCCGAACAGGGCCTCGCCGCCGAAGATCGCCAGCGCAGCCAGCACCATGACGGCCGTGACGCCGGTGATGATGGTCCGCGACAGGGTCTCGTTGATCGACAGGTCGATCACCTCGCGCAGGGGCATGGTCTTGTACTTGCGCAGGTTTTCGCGAAGACGGTCGAACACCACGACCGTATCGTTCATCGAATAGCCGATGACGGTCAAAATGGCGGCGACCATGTTCAGGCTGAACTCCAGCTTGAACAGAACGATCAGACCGAAGGTCAGGATCACGTCGTGGACCAGACCCGCGATGGCGCCGAAGCCGAACTGCGGCTCGAACCGGAACCAGATGTAACCGAACATCAGCAGAATGGCTGCGCCCAGAGCCAATAGGCCGCTGGTGAACAGCTCGCCCGAGACCTTGGAGCCGACGACGCTGGTGCCCGAGAAGGTAACCTGGCCGACAGCGTCGGTGATGCCCTTCTGAACGCGCGTCACGACGGCGGTCTGATCCTCGTTGTCCGGCACCTGGAAGCGGACGATGGCGCGCTGGTCGCCGTCGATGTTCTGGACCTGGACTTCGCCCAGATCGAGCTTGTTCATCGCTTCGCGAACCTTGCCCGCGTCAATCGACTGGCCGGCCGGAGCGGTCATTTCCATGACGGCCCCGCCCTTGAAGTCGATGCCCATTTCAAGGCCGGGATAGAAGCAGGCGACGATCGAGGCGACGCACAGCACGAGCGACAGGATGCCCGCGGGCAAGGCGTACTTCACGAAGTGGAAGTTCGTCTTGTGCGGCAGCAGTTTGATGAAAGGCCATCCACGCATCGCCATCACTCCGCGATCGGCAGTTTTTTGGGCTTGGCGACTTTGAGCCAGTACCCAAGCAGGACCTGGGCGACCATCACCGAGGAGAACATGGAGGTGAACACGCCGATGGTCAGCGTCCAGGCGAAGCCGCGCACCGGCCCGGCGCCAAAGGCGAACATGATCAGCGCCGCGACCAGGGTGGTCAGGTTGGCGTCGATGATGGTGCCCATGGCCTTGTTGAAGCCCGCGTCCATCGAGGCGATGACCGAACGCCCCGCTCGTGCTTCATCACGCATCCGCTCATAGATCAGAACGTTGGCGTCGACGGCCACGGCGAAGGTCAGAACCAGACCGGCGATGCCCGGCAGGGTCAGGGTGGCCTGGAACAGCGACATGGCGGCCACGATCAGGATGCCGTTCAGCATCAGACCCAAAACCGAAACGCCGCCGAACAGGAAGCCGTAGGACAGGATCATGAACAGGACGATGATAGCCGCGCCGACCGCGGTCGAAACCTGACCGGCCTTGATGGCGTCTGCGCCCAGTTCGGCGCCGACCACGCGACGTTCCTCGACCTTCAACGGCGCCGGCAGGGCGCCGCCGTTCAGCAGGTTGACCAGTTCCGAGGCCGACTGGATCGTGAAGTTGCCGGTGATCTGACCCGTGCCGCCGGCGATGGCGCCCTGGATCGTCGGAGCCGAAATGACCTTGCCGTCCAGGATGATGGCGAAGGGCTTGCCGATATTCTGGGCGGTGGCTTCACCGAAGCGACGTGCGCCCTGACCGTCGAAGCGGAAGTCGATGGCCGGGCGGCCGTTTTGGTCCGAGCCGACGCCGGCGCGGGTCAGGTTTTCACCCGAGACCAGCACGCGCTTCTTGACCAGATAGGGCGTCCCGTCTTCACCGACCAGCAGTTCCGAATCCGGCGGCACGCGGCCAGCCATGGCGTCCTGCAAGCCGGTCGAGCTGACATCGACCATCTGGAAGGTCAGTTGCGCCGTCTGGCCGATGACGCGTTCCAGCGCGCTGGGATCGCTCTCGCCCGGAGCCTGGACGACGATGCGGTCAGCGCCCTGACGGGTGATCGAGATTTCCTTGGTGCCGGTGCTGTCGATCCGGCGACGCACGACTTCGATCGACTGATCCACCGCCGTCGCGCCCATGGCGGCCAGGGCCGCGTCGGTGAAGGCGAAGCGGATGCGATTGTCGCTCAGACGTGTGACGACACGATCCGACTGGCCTTGCGGCGCGCCGGTCATCGCCAGATTGCGAAGTGCAGTCAGGGCGGCGTCGTATTGCGCGCCCTCGCCGACGGTCACGACCACGCCGCCGGCTTCACGCTGCAAGCTGCCGATCGGGATCTTCTGTTCGGCCAGAGTGGTGCGGACGTCTTCGACCAGGTTGGTGACGCGTTTTTCGCGCATCGCCGGGACGTCGACTTCCAGCAGCAGGTAGGACCCGCCCTGAAGGTCGAGGCCCAGGTTCAAGCCCTGCTTCGGCATCCAGCCGGGCAGAGCCTCACGCTGAGCGGGCGTCAGGACATTGGGAAAGGCCAGCAGCAGCCCGACAAGGAGCGACAGCACGACCAGGGTGACTTTCCAGCGTGAAAGCTGAATCATGTCAGAGCTCTATTTCGGGCGGGCTTCAGCGGCGAAAGCCGCTCAGCCCTTGTCGTTGGCGGCGATGGCGGTGCGGTTGCGCACTTCGGCGATCATTGACTTGACCACGCGGACGTTCACGCCCTGCGAGATTTCGACCATGGCCTCGGCGTCTTCGACGCGCGTCACCTTGCCGACCATGCCGTTCGACAGAACGACTTCGTCGCCGCGCTTGACGCCGGCGATCAGGGCCTGATGAGCCTTCATCCGCTTTTGCTGCGGGCGGATCATCAGGAAGTAGAACAGGATGAAGATCGCGACGATCGGCGCGATCTGCACCACGATGGCCATCAGGCCGCCTTCGGAACCAGTAGGCATGGAAACTCCCCGAACCGGGCCAACCTCGAAACGGGGGCCCCATTAAAATGAGGCGCGGAACCTAGGGCGCGCCGTGCCGATTTGCAACGCGGCCTGACGTCTCTTGCGTGCAGGCGATGCCGCCCGGACACGCCGGGCGGCCTTTTCGTCAGCGCGGAAGGACGCCCAACGGATCGACAGCGACCGGATCATTGCCGCGCATCTGACGCGTCTCGAAGTGGATCGAGGGTCGCCCGTCGCCCGCCGTCAGGCCGACGGTGCCGATGGCCTGACCCGCGCGGACCTCGGCGCCGTCTCGCACTGTGGCCGAGCCCAGATGGCCGTAAACCGTGCGCCAGCCGTCCTTGTGGACGATCAACACCGTCAGCCCCTGCCCCACCAGATCATCGCCGACATAGGCCACGCGCCCGGCGGCGGCGGCCTTGACCTCGGTCCCGGCCGAAGCGCCGATGTTGATGCCGTTGTTACGCTCGCCCATGCCGACGGGGCCGAAGCGACGCAGGATGTCGCCGCGAACGGGCCATTGCATGGCCAGGGCCTGACCCACGGCTGCGCCCTGTAGCGGCGAGGCCGGCGTAGAAGACGTCATCGCCGGCGCGCGCGAGGGCGGCAGGGCGGCGTTGCCGCTGGGCGGCGGAGGCGGCGGCGGCATCACTCCGTTGTTCGGCGTGCGCACCCCGACCGGCGACGGTCCCGTGGCGTAAGGGTCCGAACCGGCGTCGACCGCACTGTCCGGCAGGATGATACGTTGCCCCACGCTGATGGCGCCGCGCGGCCCCAGGCCGTTCAGGTCGATCAGCGTCTGCACCGGGGTCTGGAAGCGACGTCCAACGCCCGAAATCGTGTCACCGGGCTGGATCACATAGGCGACGCCCGGGATGATCGGGCCGCTGTTCGGTCGCGACGGCGTCGCGGGGCTGGGGGCGACAGGCGCGCTGGTCGAGGGATAGGCCGGACCGCCTGCGGGCGGAAGACCGCCGCCTTCGACCGATCCTGTCGGCGCACGGACGCCTTGCTCTTCATAAGGACGCGCGGGCGGCGGCGTCTGCGGCTGAGCCGGCTGGGCGTAATAGGGATTGTTGTTCGGATAGCCGCCCGGCTGCTGCGGCTGCGCCGGATAGGCGCCCTGCCCGCCGACCGGCATGGGCCGGGTCGAATAGCGCGGCTCGTCGGGATAGGTCGAACACGCCGCAACCGTCAGCGCCCCGCCGACGACGACCGTCGCCCTGATCCAGCTCGTGAAGCCGCCCATGCGCCCCTCCTTCTTAACCGTGATTTCGCTAGTCCCCCGGTTTGCCCCGGAAGCGTCGCCAAGCCAACCCGCCAAACGGCGCCAAAGTGGGGCGGAAAGGTTAACCGGGGGCCGAAACGCGCACCCCTACCCCTCCTTCGCCAGCCCTTCGACCAGCGGCACGAAGCGCACTTCGCACAGGCTTTCGCGGCGGAAGCTGCCGTCTTCCTGGCCCGTATAGCGGTTCAGCATCTGCACCGAGCCACGCCCCACCGGCGCGACCAGAACCCCGCCCGGCTTTAGTTGCTTCAGCAGTTCGGTCGGTTCGTGCGGCGACGCCGCCGTCACCATGATCCGGTCAAAGGGCGCCTGTTCCATCCAGCCCTGCCCGCCGTCGCCGTGGCGGGTGAAGACGTTGTCGACGCCCAGCAGCTTCAGCTTGGCCTCGGCCTCGGTCAGCAGGCTCTTGTAGCGCTCCACGGAATAGACGAAGCGCGCCAGGCGGCTCAGCACCGCACACTGATAGCCGCTGCCGGTGCCGATCTCGAGGACGCGGTGGCGCGGCCCAACCTCCAGCGCCTGGGTCATCAGGCCGACGATATAGGGCTGGCTGATCGTCTGGGCGCAGTCGATTGGCAGAGCTTGGTCTTCCCAGGCCTGATCCAGAAACTTCTCGTGGACGAACAGCGAGCGGTCGATGGATTCCATCGCCTTCAGCACCCGCGCGTCGGTGACCCCCTGCCGCCGCAGCGACAGGATCAACCGGCCCGCACGGTCGTCCGACAGGCTCATCCGGCGGGTCCTTTCGGCGGGGCGCCGCCCAGCACCTTCTTCAGGTCGTTGACGCTGCGCATGTGCGTCAGGTCGATATGCAGCGGCGTGACCGAGATCCGGCCCTCGTCCATGGCTCGCAGGTCGGTGCCCTCGGCGTGCTCCTGCGGGGCGCCGCGGAAGGCCATCCAGTAGTAGTCGCGACCGCGCAGGTCGGTGCGGCGGATGGCGTGCATCTCGCCGATGTCGCGGAAGCCCTGCTTCGTCACCTCGACCGCCTTGACCAGTTCCGGCGGCAGCTTGGGGAAGTTGACGTTCATGACCACGCCGTCCTCCCACTTCTGCTCCAGCAGCCGCGCGATGATGCCCGGCGCGAAGGCCTCAGCCGTCTCCCAATGCGCCACCACGTCGTCGTGGAAGCGTTCCAGCGACTGCGACAGGGCGATGGAGCGAATGCCGAAGGCCATGCCCTGCAGCGCGCCGGCCACCGTGCCGGAATAGCTGACGTCCTCGCCGACGTTGTGGCCGCGATTGACGCCCGACAGCACCAGATCGGGCCTCTCGGGCATCAGGTCGTTGACCGCCAGGATGACGCAGTCGGTCGGCGTGCCGGTCACGGCGAAGCGCTTGTCGCCCAACTGGTTGACCCGCAGCGGCTCGGTCAGGGTGATCCCCCGCCCCTTGGCCGACTGCTCGGTCTGGGGCGCGACGACCCAGACGTCGTCCGACAGGGTGCGAGCGATCTTCTCAAGACATTCAAGGCCTTCCGCCTCGATGCCGTCGTCGTTGGTGAGGAGGATACGCATTACTTGGAAACCGAACCCACCGTCGTCAGGCCGCCCATATAGGGCAGCAGCGCGCTCGGCACGGCGATGGAGCCGTCCTCCTGCTGATAGTTCTCCATCACCGCGACCAGGGTGCGGCCGACCGCCAGGCCCGAGCCGTTCAGGGTGTGCAGGAACTCGGTCTTCTTCTCGCCCGCGCGCTTGAACCGGGCGTCCATGCGCCGGGCCTGGAAGTCGCCGCAGTTCGAGACGGAGCTGATCTCGCGATAGGTGTTCTGGCTCGGCAGCCAGACCTCGAGGTCATAGGTCTTCTGCGCCGCGAAGCCCATGTCGCCCTTGCACAGCAGCACCTTGCGATAGGGCAGCTCCAGCGCCTGCAGCACCGCCTCGGCGCAGCCGGTCATGCGCTCATGCTCGGCCTCGGAATCCTCGGGCCGGCAGATGGAGACCATCTCGACCTTCGAGAACTGGTGCTGGCGGATCAGGCCGCGCGTATCGCGCCCGGCCGACCCGGCCTCGGCCCGGAAACAGGGCGTCAGCGCCGTCAGACGCATCGGCGTCGCCACCTCGTCTTCGCCCAGAATCTGCTCGCGCACGAGGTTGGTCAGGGAGACTTCGGCGGTGGGGATGAGCCAGAAACGACCGGACTGGGCATCGAAAATTTGAGCAAGCTCGGCTTCCGGGATTTCAAGGATGCTGTCTGCTGCTTCCTGTCGCTTGATCAGTTCCTCGCCGTGCTCCGCACTACCGTTCCAGATGCGCATGAAGGCGTGCCGCTGGATGGTCGATACGTAATCAGAAGCGGTCTGCTGACCGTTGAAACTCAGAAACTGGTCGTCACGAAACTTCGGCAACTGCCCCGTGCCGAACATCGCCTCGTCGCGCACCAGATAAGGCGGGTTCACTTCCATATACCCGTTCTTGTCCGTCTGCAGGTCCAGCATGAACTGGCCGATGGCGCGTTCCAGCCGGGCCAGTTGCCCCTTCAGCACGGCGAAGCGCGAACCCGACATCCTGGCGGCGGCCTCGAAGTCGAGCAGGCCCAGAGCCTCGCCCAGGTCGGCGTGATCCTTGGCCGGGCCGGTCGTGCGGGGTTCGCCCCACTTCAGGACTTCGAGGTTGTCGTTCTCGTCGGCGCCGTCCGGCACGTCGGCGGCGGCCAGGTTCTTCAACCCGGCCAACAGGTCGCGCAGTTCGGCGCCCTTGGCGGCTTCGGCCTCGCCCGCCTCGGCGATCTCGGCTTTAAGCGCCTCGACCTCGGCCTTCAGCCGGTCGGCCTCGGCCATGTCCTTCTTGCCCATGGCGGCGCCGATGGCCTTGGAGGCGGCGTTGCGCTTGGCCAGCGCCTCCTGCCCCTTGGTCTGAGCGGCGCGCAAGTCGACGTCCAGCGCCAGGATGCGCGCCACCACCTCGGCGGCGTCCTCCACCCCGCGCGACGACCAGCCGGCGACGAAGGCTTCGGGGTTGTCGCGGATGGCTCTGATGTCGTGCATGGCGTCAATCTTCGGACGTTCGAGAAGAAGCCGAAGGCTGTAACGCCCCAAGCGGAGTCGGGCAAACCCCTAAGCGCTGATCCGGCGCCTCTCCGTCATCCCGGAAGCGGCGCAGCCGCTATCCGGGACCGCCAAACACGCCGCCCTTCAGATCGCCAAACCTCAACCCGCCGCGTCTTGGGCGGTCCCGGATCGCCTCTGCGAGGCGTCCGGGATGACGGTGAAGGTTAGCGCGACGCCTTCACCCTGATCTCCACTCCGATCGCCTTGGACACCCAGTCCCCGCTGGCGTCCGATATCATGCCGAGGTCCAAAGCCGTGCGGTCCAACTCCAGCCTGCCGGCCACCGTCGCCACGCCGTTCGCCTCGTCGAAGGTGAAGGGCAGAACCACCGGCAGGGTCGTCGCCTTAATCCGCAGCGTCCCCGTCGCCTCATAGCGGTCGCCCCCTAGGGCCTTGAACGAAGTCGCCTCAAATCGCGCAGTCGGATAGGCGCTCGGGTCGAACCACTCCGCGCCGGTCAGCGAGCCCTCCTGCGTCGCGTCGCCGGTCTTGGCCGTGCCGGTCTTGACCAGAACCACGGCCTTCGACCCCGCCAGATCGGCCGGATCGAACCAGACCTGACCCTCCCACTGCTCGAACCGGCCCTTGAAGGCCTTGCCCGCGTGAGTCCCGGCGAATTCTATGCTCGAGGCCGCCCTGTCGATGGTCCAGGCCGTCGCCGTGCCCGGCGTGACCGCAGCTTCGGCCTGAGCGGGCGCCGCCGCAGCATGGGCCTCGGTCCCTGCCCCCTGAGCCAAAGGCGTAGGCTTGGCCGCGATGCCGCCCGCCACAGCCAGAGCGGCGATGAAGCCCAGTCCGGCTAGACGTTCAGCCCAGCGCAGCACAGGCTTGGGCTCCGGCGCAACCCGCTCCTCGCCATGCTTCAGCACCGGGATCATGTGGGCCAGAACCCCATCGCGATTGATGAACTGGTGCTTCAGCGCCGCCCCGACGTGCAGGGCGATCAGCACGACCGCGCCCCAGGCCATCAGCCCATGCGCCCCCATGGCTTGGTAAGCCACAGCCCGGCGCAGCCCCGCCGACGCCTCGTCGATGAAGGGCAGGTGAGGCACGGTGAACAGGCCGAACCAGCTGGTCGCCACAGCCAGCGGCGCATCCGTCGCAACGGCCCATCCGGTCGAAACATAGAGCCAGCCGGTCAAAGGCAGGGCCAACATCAGGCCATAGAAGGCCGCATGGGTCGCCCGCGCCGCGAACCTCTCCCAGGTCTTCATCTCAGCCGGCATCCCCGGCGTCCGATGCGTCAGCCGCCAGACCAGCCGTAGCGCCGTCAGCGCCAGGATCAGGAAGCCCACCGACTTGTGAATCTGGAACACGCGATAGGCCAGCGCCTGGCTACCCGGCTCATTGATCGCCTCGCTCATCCACCAGCCCATCGGGATCATGGCGAAGATGGCGACCGCGATGGCCCAATGCAGGGCGATGGCGACGGGGGTGTAGCGGCTGGCGGACGCGGACATGACTGAACTCGCAGGCTCACAAGATACATCCGTCATCCCGGACGCCTCGCAGAGGCGATCCGGGACCCAGGCGGCAGAGCCAGACGCCATAGCCTCCAGTCTCTATCCGACGCCTGGGTCCCGGATCAGCCTGTCTGCTGTCCGGGATGACGGCGAAGGGTCAGCTATTAGGCGGCTGGGGCTGCGACAGCCGCCGGAGCGACCTGCTGCAGGAACTCGCCGTCGAAGCGGATGGTGGTCTCGTCGCCCACCGGACCGACCGGCATGCCGAAGTCCGAGCGCTTGAACTTGCCTTCAGCCGCGAAGCCGATGGCCGGCACCTGCATGAAGGGGTGCTTCTCGATCTCGCCGTTGAAGGTCGCGTCCAGCGTCACCGGCTTGGTCACGCCCAGGAAGGTCAGGTCGCCTGTCACCTTGGCCGTGCGCGGACCGGTCAGCTCGACCTTGGTGGACTTGAAGGTGATCTGCGGGAAGGCGCCGGCGTTCAGGAAGTTCTTGTTCTTGGCGATGTCCTCGCTCCAGCTCTTGAAGCCGGTGGCAGCGTGGGTGCCGGTGTAGTCGCCCGGATAGTTGGCGTCGACCGAGGTCGGGTCGATGCTGACCTCGACGGTGCTGTTGGCCAGGTTGGCCGGGTCCAGCGTGATCCTGGCGTCGAACGTGTTGAAGCGGGCGGTGTAGTTCGAAATCGTGTTGTGGCCAATCGACCACTGCAGCGAAGCGTGGGTCGGGTCCATGACATAGACGCCGGCCGGGGCCTTCAGCTCGACCGGAGCGGTCGCAGCGGCGTCAGTGGCGGGGGTCTTGTCAGCGGCGGGTTGGCTGCAGGCGGCCAGCAGGGCGGCGGCCGAAACGGCCAGGATGGCGGCTTTAATCTTCATGGGGAGGACCTCGTTGAATGTTCAGGACTGGACACGAGGCCCAGATACGGTTCGTCTGTCCGTCGGCGCGCGGCTCGGACTGCAACAGTATAAGTTGCGATTGCTGACCTTCAAGCCCCGTTCGTGCAAAAATGCGGATTGAGGTGCGCCCCGCGCGCCGCCCGCCTATCTTGCGACTCACATGCCCATTCGCCGCCTCCCCCCCGAAACCGTCAATCGCATCGCCGCAGGCGAGGTGGTCGAACGCCCCGCCAGCGCCATCAAGGAACTGGTCGAGAACGCGCTGGACGCGGGGGCCTCGCGCGTCGAGATCCAGGCGGACGGCGGCGGTCTGACCCGCATCCTGATCGCCGACGACGGAAAGGGCATCCCCAGGGACGAACTGCCGCTGGCGGTCGAGCGCCACGCCACATCGAAACTGGAGCCCGACGACGCGGGCGACGTGGACCTGTTGCGCATCTCAACCCTCGGCTTCCGCGGCGAGGCCCTGCCCTCCATCGGCTCGGTCGCTCGTTTGACCATTACGACACGGGCGAGGGAAGAAGCCGACGCCTGGGCCGTGACCGTCGACGGCGGCGATCAGCGTCCGGTGGCCCCCGCCGGCTTCCCCGGCCCTCACGGCGCCCGTGTCGAGGTCCGCGACCTCTTCTACGCCACGCCCGCCCGCCTGAAGTTCATGAAGTCCGAGCGGTCCGAGGCCATGGCCATCTCGGAAGAGATCAAGCGTCAGGCCATGGCCCACGAGACCGTCGCCTTCACCCTGTCGCTGGACGGCAAGGTGACGCTGCGCCTGCCCGCAGAGCATCCGGGCTTCGAAGGCCGCCTGAAACGCCTCGGCGCCCTGCTGGGTCGGGACTTTGAGGCGAACGCCCTGCTGATCGATCAGGAGCGGGACGGCGTGCGCCTGTCCGGTTATGCGGGCCTGCCCACCTATTCGCGCGGCAATGCGGCGCACCAGTTCCTGTTCGTCAACGGCCGCCCGGTGCGCGACCGGCTGCTGCAAGGCGCCCTACGCGGCGCCTACGCCGACTTCCTGGCCCGCGACCGGCATCCGGCGGCGGCGCTGTTCCTCGACATCGACCCGCTCTACGTCGATGTGAACGTCCACCCCGCCAAGGCCGAGGTTCGCTTCCGCGATCCGGCTCTGGTGCGCGGCCTGATCGTCGGCGCCCTGCGTCACGCCCTGCACGCCGCCGGCCACCGCGCCTCGACCACGGTCGCCGCCGACGCCCTGTCGGGGTTCCGCCCGCATACGGGCGAGGCCCTCTACAGCCCCACCTCGCCGTCAGCCCAGTCCTTCGGCCAAGCAGCGCCCGGCTGGAGCGGCTGGCAGGGCTGGTCGCAACCGGCCGCCGCCGCTCAGAACCTGCCCGGCCTGAACGAACGCTCCGCCCGCGTCGAGCACACCTGGAGCGGCGAAGCCGCCGCCCCCAGCTTCCGCACCCTGGGTGAAATCCAGGCCGAACACGCGGGCCAGATCGCGCCCGGCGCCCAGACGCCGCCCGACCTGATCGACTACCCGCTCGGCGCCGCGCGCGCTCAACTGCACGGCACATACATTGTCGCCCAGACCCGGGACGGTCTGGTCGTCGTCGATCAGCACGCGGCCCACGAACGCCTCGTCTATGAGCGGATGAAGGTTCAGATGGCCGACGGGTCCGTCACCCGTCAGGCCCTGCTGACCCCCGAGGTGGTCGAACTGGACTCCGCCGAGGCCGACCGCGTCGCCGCCAAGGCCGAGGAACTGGCCGAGATGGGCCTGATTGTCGAGGCCTTCGGCGTCGGCGCTGTGCTGGTCCGCGAAACGCCCGCGCTTCTGGGCGACACCGATGTTCAGGGCCTGATCCGCGACATCGCCGACGACCTGTCCGAACACGGCGCCGCCCTGTCGCTGAAGGAGCGCATGGCCGAGGTCTGCGGCACCATGGCCTGCCACGGCAGCGTCCGCGCCGGCCGCGTCCTCAGCGCCCCCGAAATGAACGCCCTGCTGCGCCAGATGGAGGCCACGCCCCACTCCGGCCAGTGCAACCACGGCCGCCCGACCTACGTCGAGCTGAAGCTCAACGACCTCGAGAAGCTGTTCGGGCGACGGTAGGCTTCTCGTCGCCCTATAGCTTCGCTACTTGATGTCATGACCTACAGCGTCCTCTTCGTCTGCCTCGGCAACATCTGTCGCTCGCCCCTGGCCGAGGCAGCCTTCCGCGAAGAGGCCCGTCGCCTGAATCTGGACGTGATCGTCGATTCCGCCGGCACCGGCGATTGGCACGTCGGCGCTCCGCCCGACCCGCGCGCCCAGGCCGTGGCGCGCAAGAACGGCGTCGACATCTCCATCCTGCGCGGGCGTCAGGTGAAGCCCGCAGACTTCCGCCGCTTCACCCATATCGTCGCCCTGGACGAGGACAACCTCGTCAACCTGCGCCGCCTCGCCCCCGCTGACGCCATGGCCGACCTCAGCCTGCTGCTGGGATCACGTCGAGGGCCGCGAGGGCCAGCCGGTGGCCGATCCCTATTTCGGCGACGACGACGGCTTCGATATCACCTGGGCCGAGGTGACCGCCGGCGCGCGCGGTCTGGCCCGGAAGCTGCGCCGCAACGATTGAAACCGGGCGCCGGCCTCGCTATCACTCGCCCCTCACCTGTTGGGACTGTTTATGTCTGAGAATGTGTTCACGGCCTGAGGCCCGGACGCTGAAAACCCGTCCGAGGCCGCTCGTAACGCCCCGCGTCTGAATGATCGACGCCGGGCGCACGCTGACGCCTGTCCCGGACAACCTGAAATGAACATCTCCCGTGCGGAACAACGCACGCTCCACGCCCTGGCCCAGGGCGGTCGCATCCTGCTGGAACGCGACGATCAGGGCCATATCATCGCCGCCCGCTGCTTCAGCCGTGAAGGCTGGGTGCTCGACGGCTGCGACCTCGAGCAATGGCGCAGCCTGAAACGCAAGGGCGTCATCAAGTCGCGAAACGGCGGCCCCTATGTCGTCAATCGCGATGGGCTGGCTCGCCTGCGCAGCCAACTGGACAACCGCGTCTCAGGACGCGGTTTCTGACCCCAAGGACGCGCGCGACACAGAGGTCGCGTGCGTCCGTCAGGGTTTCAGCGCCGCCGCCATGAAGGCCGTCACCTGGGGCCAAGCGTCTTGACGCGCCGCTGCGTCGGCCTCGGGCGAACCGCCGCTGCGCGGGCTGTCGCGCGGCCCGCCGTCGCCGACCAGATCATGCCCCGCCTCGGGATAAATCAGGGCGGTCGTCTCCCGCCCCGCCGTTTCACGAGACGCCACGATGGCCCGCGCCGCCGCCGCCGAATCCCACTGGGCGTCCCGCTCGCCCGCAATCAAGATCAGCGGCCCGGCATAGGCCTCCACCGGAATGCGCGCCTCTACCTCCTTCTGAGGGTGGTCCGCCCGCCCATTGGCGTGGATGGCCCGCAGGTCCGCCTTGCCCGGTCCCGCCAGCAGCCCTTCGACGAATCCGCGATAGGGCATGAAGGGCAGCGGCGTTCCGTCGAACGAGAACGAAGAGCGCGTGTCCTCGGCCTCCAGCGTCTCCAGGCCCCAGCCCTCCCAGACCACGTCTGTGGGCGCATAGGCGACGACCGCGTCGATCCAGTCGTAGCGGCTGGCCGCGATCAGGGCGAACTCCGCCCCCTTGGAAGCGCCAAACAACCCGAACCGCTCCACATCGACGCCGGGCATACCACGCAAGGCGTCGCGCAGCTCGGCCAGTTGGTCTACGCGAATGTCGATAAAGCTGCCGGCGATCTCGGGCAGAGCCTTGGGCGGGCCAAACTCGGCCCAGTCCGGCGAATAATAGGGCAGCCCCACCGCCGCATAGCCCATCCCGGCCAGGATCGGACCGAATCGGTCGCCCGCTTCGGTCCCGCCGTCCGCGCCGTGCAGGATCACCACCACGGGCCGGGCCCCTTCGCTCGCCTCGACATAGACCTTGGCATGGGGAAAGCCTGGGATCGCCGCAGATGCGACCTGCGCCCACCCGACGCCGGGAGCTAGTCCGATAGCCAAGGCTGCGCCAACTAGTGTGCGCCGTGCAATCCGTCCAAACATGACACCCTCCGCGTCCGCCCAAAGACAGACGCCATGGGTATCAGTGTTCGCTTTTCAGGAACAGGACCCGCGCCGCGCCATAGTCGCGCGTGTCCAGACGCTCATAGCCTGGCGTGTCGATATCCGGTTCGTCCGAGCCGCGCTCGAACACCACAATGGCGCCGGGCTTCAGCCACTGGCCTTCGCGCAGCCGCGCCAGCGTCTGTTCGCCCAGGCCCTTGGCGTAGGGCGGATCGAGGAAGGCCAGGTCGAAGGCCTCGCCCACCGAGCCGGGACGCTCGCCCAGGTCGATGGCGCTGCGTCGATGAACCCGCCCCCGACCGAACAGGCCATAGGCGTCCATGTTCTCGCGAATCACGCCGCGCGCGCCGTCGTCGATCTCGACGAACAGGGCGAAGGCCGCGCCGCGCGACAGGGCCTCGAAACCGAGTGCGCCCGACCCGGCGTAGATGTCCATGACCCGCGCATCGCGCAGGCCCTCGGCCCAAGAGGCGTGTTCCAGCACGTTGAAGATGGCCTGACGCGCCCGGTCAGACGTCGGACGCGTATTCTGCCCCTCGGGCGCGAGAATGGCGCGCCCTTTCAGGCTGCCCGCAACGATCCGCATGTCAGGTCTCGCCTGGGGCGTACAGAGCCTCGACCTCCGCGCCGCTCAGGCGCGGGCGTTCGCCGGCGAACTCATAGTTGGCGGGCTTGGAGTCGATGTAGATCTCGTCCTCGAAGGCGAAGATAGCGGGGTCGTCGAAGGCCTGGACCGAGACCATGGTCATGCCGCCCGCCTTCAGCCGCCAGAACAGACCGGAACCGCAGGCCGAGCAGAACTGACGCTCCGCCCACTCCGACGAAGAATAGGTCGCGACAGGGCCGACAACCGCGACGCTGTCGCCGCAGTTGACGCTCAGCGAGACGCCGCCCGAAATCCGGCGACAGCTCTCGCAGTGACAGGCGTGCATCCCGCCCTGCGGCACGGCGGTGAAGCTCACCTCGCCGCAAAGGCAACGGCCCGCCAGACGCGCGCCGTCCTTGACCTCGACCATGGTCAGCTCCCCGTCCAGACCTTAGCTGCGCCCGCGCGGACCGCCACGACCGCCCGAAGGCTTGCCGCCGAACGGTTTCCCGCCGCCGGTCGGACGCGAGCCGCCAGGCTTGGAACCAAAGCCGCCCGGTTTGGCGCCGAAGCCGCCGGGCTTGCCGCCGGAACGCGGTGCGCCGTCGCGCGGTTTGAAGTCCCGCTGCGGACGGTCGCTGGCCCCACCCTCGCGCGGTTTGAAATCGCGTTGCGGACGGTCGCCACCCGAGCGCGGTGCGCCGTCGCGAGGCTGGAAGTCGCGTTTCGGACGGTCGCCACCTGAACGGACGCCGTCGCGGGGCGCGAAGTCACGCTTCGGACGGTCGCCGAAACCGCCCTTGGCGCCGTCACGGGGGGCGCGACGGTCGTCAATCAGTTGCGGCTCGGAGCGGTTGAAGGGCTTGCGCGGGCGATCCGACCACTCGCCGCCCTGGGCGGCTTCCGGTCGGGCGCGCGGCTTGAAGGTCTTGGTATGCTCGAACTTGGGCGCGGACTTGGCCCAGCCTTCCTTCTTGGCCGGACGGTCGCGACGGTCGACAGCGTTCTCGGTGGCTTCCGTGGCCGCACGGACGCGGCTGGGCTTGCGCGAGGGGTCAGACATGGCCGAACCCGAACGGCCCGCCACGATGGGCGAAGACGTGCGACGGCCGGGGATCGGCGCCGGCGTCGAGACGGTGTTGCCGGTCGGCAGGTTCTCGGGCCGGATGTGCTCGGCCAGCATTTCGCGGATCACGCGAGGGCCGACTTCCTCGACCGCCCCGACGGGCAGAGTGCCCAGCTGGAACGGACCATAGGCCAGACGGATCAGTCGGTTCACGGTCAGACCGATGGACTCCAGAACCTTGCGGACTTCGCGGTTCTTGCCTTCGGTGATCGAGACGCTGATCCACAGGTTGGCCGAGCTGCGCTCGCCGTCCTCTTTTTCCTTGGCCTTGTCGATGGTCGCTTCCATCGGGCCATAGTGGATGCCGTCAACGGTGCAGCCGGTCTTCAGCTTGTCCAGCTCGGCCTGGGTGATGCGGCCCCGGGCGCGGGCCCGGTAATGGCGCACCAGTGCTGTGTCAGGCATTTCCAGCGCCCGGCTCAGCTCGCCGTCGTTGGTCAGCAGCAGCAGACCTTCGGTGTTCATGTCTAGTCGGCCGACCGAGATCACGCGCGGCAGACCGCTGGGCAGGGCGTCGAACACGGTCGGACGGCCCGCCGGGTCGTTGTGGCTGGTCAGCAGACCGGCGGGCTTGTGATAGCGCCAGACGCGGGTCGCCTGGGCAGAGCCCATCGGCTTGCCATTGACGGTGATGACGTCGTCGCGCGTCACCAGGGTCGCGGGCGTGTCCAGGATGCGGCCGTTGACCGCCACCTTGCCCAGACCGATCAGACGCTCGACCTCGCGGCGCGAGGCGATGCCGGCGCGGGCCATGGCCTTGGCGATTCGCTCGCTGCGAGCGGGCGTAGCCGATTCCTTGCCGACGGAGGCGCCTTTCGGGCCGCCCTTGCCTGCGCCCTTCACAAAAGGCTTGTCGCCGCGATCATCCTTGCGGTCGCCGCGTGGCGGGCCTTTGCGGTCTGCGAAGCCGCCCTTGTCGGGGCGCGCGCCGGCGAATTTACGGGGACCGCGTGGGCCGTCGTCTTGACGGAAGCGGGGGTTCTTGTCGTTGTCTTTGGGATGGCGATCCATGATGAGCGGTTCATGAGCATGGCGCTCGATCTGGCGCAAGCTGCGGCGCAAGCGGGCGAAGTGCCGGTCGGCGCAGTAATTGTCGATGAATCGACCGGCAAAGTGGTTGGTCGTGGGCAGAACGGCCCCATAACAGCCCATGATCCGACGGCTCATGCCGAGATCGTGGCCCTGCGTGATGCTGCGGCAACGTTGCAGAATTATCGCCTGACCGACCTGACACTTTATGTAACGCTGGAACCCTGCGCCATGTGCGCCGGCGCCATCAGCCACGCCCGCATCGGGCGGGTCGTCTGGGGGGCCGACGATCCCAAGGGCGGCGCCGTCGCCAACGGCGGTCGCTTCTTCGATCAGCCGACCTGCCACTGGCGCCCCGCCGTCGAGGGCGGCGTCATGGCCGAACCCGCCGCCGAGACCCTGCGCGCCTTCTTCCGCGCCCGACGCGGAACGCGCACCGCCACGGTGCGTTGACGCCACAGCTTGACCTTGGAGGCCTTCGCTTGTCGCACCCGCTCCTTCGCGCCGCCCCGGCCTTCGTCCTGACCGCCTTGCTCGGCGCCTGCGCGCCAGAGCCACGCAGCGCCCCGACAGATGGAGACGAGGTTCGTGAACGCGCGCTGGAGGCCCAGACGGCCAGCCGTCGCACCGGCGCTGAAATTCAGGATCGTGCCCTGAACCGCGTCGTCCGCGCGGTTTACCTCTGCGACAACAGCGAGCGACTAACCGTCGATTTCGACAATCCGCGTCAGATGGCGACACTGCGCACCTCTAACGGCGAAGCGGTCGATCTCTATCAGGAGCGCGCCGCCGACGGCATCTGGTACAGGGCCAGCAACCACGACCTGCGTGGCAAGGGCGACCGAGCCGTCTGGACCGTCGTCGATCGCGCCCCCGCCAACTGCCGGGCGGTGGATTAGGCCCAACCTACTCTTTGGCTAATCACGGCCCCGAGGGCATTTCAGCCCCACCTGTTCCGCAGCGAGAGAGCCAAAGTCCAGGCAAGGCGAAAATCCTTTTGGAGGAACAGGTCTACGGCGCGTCGGCCTCGACTTCACCCGCGTCGAATTCCTCGGCGGTGACGAATGCGGCTCCGTCCTGGTCAAGCACCCAGATCCCGATGAACGAGGGATGCTCAGGGTTCAGGTCCTCTTCGAGCAGGTCGCCCTCATAGAGGCCGACATTGCTGTAGTCGAAGTCCAGCATCAGCTGGCGGGCCATGCCGACCATTTCTTCGGCCATGCGGCGCGAATACCCCAGGGCTTCACTGGTATCGACGAACTCGTCGGCGAGCGTGCTGACTTCAGCCGCCTCGCTGCCTTCGGTCGCACTGGTGGTGACGATTGTATAAGCAGGCATGGTCATGTCTCATGAGAGTGGAACCCCACCCCTAGCCCGTTTGCCCGGCGAATCCGCCTGGATTCGGTAAACGATCCGGTGATCGCGGGGGATCAATCGCGAGAGCCGCGATCATTTCGCTTTGTGGCGCGGTAGTGCTTCTGAAGGGCGGCGAGGCGACGGCGCTCGGCGTCCTTGGCCACCCGGTCCGCCTTCTCTTCCGCCGCCGCCAGTTCAAGCTTCAGTTTCTGGAAATGCGCCCAGCGGTCGGGGTCCAGCGTCCCGTCTTCCAAAGCGGCGCGCACGGCGCAGCCCGGCTCGTTGGCATGGCTGCAGTCGCTGAAGCGGCAGTCTTGGGGTAGGTGCTCGATGTCATCGAACACTGCGCTGACGCCCTCTTCGGCGTCGATCAGGCCGACTTCGCGAATACCGGGGGTGTCGACGATCATGCCGCCGCCGGGCAGCATGATCAGCTGGCGGTGGCTGGTGGTGTGGCGCCCCTGGTCGTCGGACTCGCGGATAGCTTGGGTGGCCATCCGATCCTCGTTCAGGAAGGCGTTGACCAGGCTCGACTTTCCGACGCCGGACGAGCCGATCAGGACACAGGTTTCGCCGGGCTTCACCTGGTTGACCAGGGCGTCCAGGCCGAGCCCTTCCCGCGCTGAAACCAACAGCACCGGGCAATCGACGTCCAGCGCAGTGATCTCCGCGGCCAGCGCTTCTGGATCAGGGCTAAGATCGGACTTGGTCAGCACCACCACGGGCCGGGCCCCGCTTTGCCACGCGGCGGCCAGATAGCGCTGTATCCGTCGCGGATTCAGGTCAGCGTTCAGCGAGGTGACGATAAAGGCCACATCGATGTTGGCGGCGATGATCTGCAGCCCGCGCGAGCTGTGCGCCGCCCGGCGGACAAAGGCTGTGCTGCGCGGCAGGATGGCGTGGATGGTGGCGGTGCGTTCCTGTGGGCTCAGCGACAGCGCAACCCAGTCGCCGACAGCCGGATGACCGATCTCCTTGGCCTCGTGAAGCAGGCGCCCCGAAGCCTTGGCACGCAGTTCCCCCTGATCCGTGACGACAAGATAGCCGTCCCTTTGCTGAAGGACGACCCGCCCCGGCGTGTGGCCTGCCCGCGCGTGCGGCGCAAGGGCCGCCGCCAGTTGCTCGGACCATCCATATTGCTCGATCAAATGAGGGGCATCCCTATTACCGACCATCCAAGGCCGGGGCTCCATGTGCGCTTCTCTATGAGGCCGTCATTGAGCGACGACCAGACCTTAGCGCCGGAAGACACCGACCAGTTCAACGTGGGTCGACCACAGGAATTGGTCGATGGGCGTGACCTTCTCCAGCCGGAACCCTGCGTCGATCAGGATGCGGGCGTCGCGGGCGAAGGTCTGGGGATTGCACGACACCCCGACCACGAGGCCGGCCTTGGTCCCCGGCAGTTGCTGGGTCTGTTCCAGGGCTCCGGCGCGCGGGGGATCAATGACGATGGCCTCGCAGCCCTTGAGGTCGTAGGGCGACAGCGGGCGGCGGAACAGGTCACGCGCTTGGGCCTCAATGGTCTTCAGGCCCTGAGCCGTGGACACGCCCGCCTTCAACGCCGCGATGGAAGCCGCAGACGAATCCGCCGCGATGACGCCGGCCACCTCGGCCAGAGGGAAGGTAAAGGTGCCGGCGCCGCAGAACAGGTCGGCGACCTTTTTGGCCCCCCGCACCGCTTCGACCGCGCGGCTGACCATGGCCGCCTCAGCCGCCGGCGCCGCTTGCAGGAAGGCCCCAGGCGGCAGAGGCACGGTCGCCCGGCCAAAGGTGATGCGCGGCTGACGCGCCATCACAAGGGTATCGCCATCCAGGCTCAGCCGCGCCAGGTCCACCTCATGCGCCGCCGCGATGGCTCGCGCCCTCACGTCCGCCGTCAGGCCGCCTGATTTCTTCTCCACGCCGGTCACATCGACGTCCAGCCCGGTGTCGGTCAGGGTGACGTGCAGGGTCGGCGCCGACTTCGGATGCCCCAGGAAGGGCGCCGCCACCTTGGCCAGACCCGGCAGGGCTGCGATCAGCGCCGGATCAGACACGGGGCAGTCGGTCAGTTCGACCAGCCGCCACGACCGCCGCGCCTTGAAGCCCAGCAGGACGCGCCCGCCCGGGCCGCTGCGCGCATGCAGCGCCAGACGGCGGCGGCTCGCTTGCGGCACGGCGACGGTCGCCTCGACTTCGGTTTCGATGCCTTCACGCGCCAGCGTCTGGATCACGACGTCGCGCTTCCACGCCAGATAGGGCTCGTCCGCCCAGTGCTGCATCGGCGCGACGCCGCATTCAGCATAGGTCTCGGAATGGATCGGGCGGCGATCCGGGCTGGGTTCGAGCAGGTCGAACTGCTCCGCCCGTCCGTCCTTGACCTCGGCCGAGATCACTTCGCCCGGCAGGGCGCCAGGCACGAAGACGAGGCCGTTGGGCGTTTCGGCGATCCCGTCGCCCTGGTGGCCCATGCGGGCGATAGTCAGCGTTTGCGTCATGGCCCGGCTTCTAGCCGCTCTCGCGCCAAATCTGAAACCTGAACGAAGATGAACGAAGCGATCAAAAGCCGTTCAGCTTCGCCCCCCTATTTCTGGATGCAACAGACAGCGTAGCGAAGCCGTTCAGCTTCGGGATCTGTCACAGGAACACGAACGATGATCGGTCATCTGTCCAAAAAAGCATCCGCCGCTGCTGTCGCCGCCCTCGCTGTGGCCGGTTCGCTCATGGCTCCGGGCGTCGTCAGCGCCCAGACCTATGGCTACGGCTATCCGCCCGCCTACAACAGCTACGGCTCGCAGGGTCGCTACAATGACCCCTGCGTGGGCGATCAGCGTAGCCGGGCGACCAGCGGCGGCGTGCTGGGCGCCGCCATCGGCGCCGTGGCCGGCTCGCAGTTGGCGGCGCGCGGTCGTCGTACCGAGGGCAGCGTGCTGGGCGGGGTGCTCGGCGCCGCCATCGGCGCAGGCGTAGGCAACAGCTCCGCCAACTGCGACAGCCGTTATCGCTCGAACACCGGCTACAACCAGTCCTATAGCGGAACCTATGTCCCGCCGGCCTACGGCTACGACAACTCGGGCTATGATCGTCGCTACGATGACGGCTACGGCCGCGACTATCGCGAGTACGACCAAGGCTACAGCCAGCCCACGCCGGATTACCGCTACCAAAACAACCAGAACAACGACGAATGCCGACTCGCCGAGAGCGTCATTCGTCTGCCCGACGGTCGCAGCGAGACGCGCTACGTGCGCACCTGCCCCGACCAGAACGGCCGCTATCGCGTCGTCGATTAAGTTTCAGCCCCCCTGTCGATCGACGACGTGAAGAGGGCCGCCGGTTATCCGGCGGCCCTCTATTCTCTGGGGATCAGGCCCGGCGAGCCCACATCAGGAACTCGACGTTGCCGTCGCCGCCCGTGATCGGGCTTTCCGCCGTTTCCTGAACCTTCCAGCCGACGCTCCCCAGCCAGGCGCGTACGCCTTCGACCGCCGCCGCATGGGCCTCCGGGTCCTTGACCACGCCCTTCTTGCCCGCGTCCTTGGGCCCTGCCCCTTCGAACTGCGGCTTGACCAGGGTGATCAGGTCCGCATCCGACGTCGCCAGATCAAGAACGGCAGGCAACACCTTCGACAGCCCGATGAAGCTGGCGTCGCAGACGATCAGCGACGGCGCCTCGGAGATGATCTCAGGCGTCAGATCCCGCGCGTCCGTCCGCTCCAAATTGACCACGCGCGAATCTGCAGCGACCTTCGGATGCATCTGCCCGAAGCCGACATCCACGGCGAAGACCCGCGCTGCGCCACGATCCAGACAGACCTCGGTGAATCCGCCGGTCGAGGCGCCGACATCCAGAACCGTCCGCCCCTCGACCGCGACCGGCCACAGGTCCAGCGCATGTTCCAGCTTCAGCGCACCGCGTCCCACCCAGCGGTGAGCGGCGGCATAGCCGATCTCGGCGTCATCGCTGACCGACTGGGAGGCCGACTTGGCGGGCGCCCCGTCCACGGTGACGCCCCCCGCCTCGACCGCCGCCTTGGCCTTGGCGCGACTTTCCGTCAGGCCGCGCGTGACCAGCAACTGATCCAGCCGGACCTTTCTCACGCCCCGGCCATCGCATCCAGACGGGCCAGCGCCGCCTGCAGCTTGACCTTGCCCTCTTCGGCCTCGGCCAGCTTGGCGCGCTGCTCATCGACCACTTCCGGCGCGGCGCGCGACACGAAGTTGGGGTTGCCCAGCTTCTTGTTCACGTGGCCGATGTCGCTGTCGAAGACCGCGATCTCCTTCTCCAGACGCGCCCTTTCGGCGGTCAGGTCGATGATCCCGGCCAGCGACAGCGCCGCCGTCGTGGAGCCCGAGACGAAGGTCACAGCCCCGGCGGGCGCAGCCTCGACCGACGTGATCTCGGACACGCGGCCCAAGGTCAGCAGCAGGTCGCGATGGCGCGCGATCCGCTCGGCGGTCACGGCGTCAGGGGCGACGAAGGCCAGCGGCGGCTTGGCCGACGGCGGCACGTTCATCTCGGCCCGCAGGGCGCGGATTTCACCGACCAGATCAACCAGCCAGCCGATCTCGCCTTCCGCCGCCGTGTCGATGAAGGCGTCCGGCAGGACCGGCCATTCGGCGCCGATCAGCAGGCCTTCTCGGGCGGGGCCTTCCTTGCCCAGCTCGGCCCACAGCTCTTCAGTGATGAAGGGCATGACCGGATGCAGCAGCTTCAGCGTCTGGTCGATGGTCCAGGCAGTCATGGCCCGCGTCTCGGCCTTGGCAGCCTCATCCGCGCCGTTGAAGACCGGCTTGGCCAGTTCCAGATACCAGTCGCAGAAAACGTTCCAAACGAAGCGGTACAGGCCGCTGGCGGCGTCGTCGAAACGACCGCCCTCGATGGCTTCCGACACCGCACGCTCGGCCTTGGTCAGTTCGCCGCGAATCCAGCGGTTGATGGTTTGCTCGACCGTCGCGGGATCAAAGCCCTCGACCCGCTTGGCCTCGTTCATCTGGCTGAAGCGTGCGGCGTTCCACAGCTTGGTGCCGAAATTGCGATAGCCTTCAATGCGCTGCTTCGACAACTTGATGTCGCGCGTGCCCGACAGGATGGCCATGGTGAAGCGCAGCGGGTCTGCGCCCAGCTCGTCGATGATGCCCAGGGGGTCGATGACGTTGCCCTTGGACTTCGACATCTTCTGGCCTTTCTCGTCGCGGACCAGACCATTGATGATGACGCGCTTGAACGGGACCTCGCCGTCCATGAAGTGCATCCCCATCATCATCATCCGGGCGACCCAGAAGAAGATGATGTCCGCCGCCGTCACCAGATCGCTGGTCGGATAGAAGCGCTCCAGATCCTCGGTCTTCTCGGGCCAGCCCATGGTCGAGAAGGGCCACAGGGCCGAACTGAACCAGGTGTCCAGAACGTCCTCGTCCTGCGTCAGGGCCTTGCCGCCCGCCTGGGCGATGGCCTCTTCCTCGGTTTCAGCGACGTAGATCTGTCCGTCTTCGTCGTACCAGGCCGGAATGCGGTGGCCCCACCAGAGCTGACGCGAGATGCACCAGGGCTCGATGTTGCGCAGCCATTCGAAATAAATCTTCTCGTAGCTCTTGGGCTCGAAGACCGTGTCGCCCTGCTCCACCGCCTTCAGCGCCGGTTGAGCAAGTATATGAGCGTCAACGTACCACTGATCCGTCAGCCAAGGTTCAATGACCACGCCCGAGCGGTCGCCGTGGGGGGCGACGTGCTTGGTCTTCTCGATCTCGCGCAGCCAGTTCTCTTCCTCGGCGCGGGCGACGATGGCCTTGCGCGCGGCGAAGCGGTCCAGACCGACCAGATCGGCGGGGATTTCCGGCACGTCCTCGTTGGTGATGCGCGCAAAGGCGTCCAGCACGTTCAGCGCGGCCAGACCGGCGCGCTTGCCGACGCCGAAGTCGTTGAAGTCGTGCGCCGGCGTGATCTTCACCGCGCCCGAGCCCTTGGTCGGATCGGCGTAATCGTCGGCGACGATGGGGCTGCGACGGCCGGTGATCGGCAGGATGACTTCCTTGCCGACCAGACCCGCGTAACGCTCGTCATCGGGGTGAACCGCCACGCCGGTGTCGCCCAGCATGGTTTCGGGCCGCGTGGTGGCCACGACGATGAAGTCGCGGGTCTCAAACTCGGTGGCCTTGCCGTCCTCGTCGAAGGTCGTCGGGTGCTCATAGGTGACGCCGTCGGCCAGCGGATAGGCGAAGTGCCAGTAGTGGCCGTCCTGCTCGCGCTGCTCGACTTCCAGGTCCGAAATGGCGGTCTGGAAATGAGGGTCCCAGTTCACCAGCCGCTTGTCGCGATAGATTAGGCCGTCCTGATGCAGCTTGACGAAGACCTTGCGGACGGCGGCGTTCAGGCCCTCGTCCAGGGTGAAGCGCTCGCGCGACCAGTCGCAGCTGGCGCCCAGGCGGCGCAGCTGGCGCACGATGGTGCCTCCAGACTCCGCCTTCCACTCCCAGACCTTCTCGATAAAGGCGTCGCGGCCCATGTCGCGGCGTCCCGGCGCGCCCGCAGCCGCCAGCTGACGCTCGACCACCATCTGCGTCGCGATGCCGGCGTGGTCCGTGCCGGGCAGCCACAGCACGGCCTTGCCCTTCATCCGGTGATAGCGGGCCAGAATGTCCTGAAGCGTATTGTTCAGCGCGTGGCCGATATGCAGCGAGCCCGTCACGTTCGGCGGCGGAATAACGATCGAATAGGCGTCGGCGGCCCCGTCCGTCGGCTTGGCGGCGCGCGGCGCGAACAGGCCGCTCTCTTCCCACTGGGCGTAGAGACGCGGTTCGGCGGCCTGGGGTTCGAAAGTTTTCTCGAGCATTGTTTTTCTCTTTAGGTCCCTACCGCTCCGCACGCGGTGCGTCGCTGCATGAGGGGTGGGTTTCTTGAATGCGAAAGGGCGGCCCCGCCGGAGCCGCCCTCTAAGACTTAGTGTCTGGTGAAGCGAAGGGCTAGCCGGCGTTGCGGGCGATGCGTTCTACTTCCTTGCGTACCTGGGCTTCGACGATGCCCGGCAGGTTGGCGTCCAGCCAGTCCTTCAGCATCGGGCGGAGCATGTTCTGGACCATGGCCTCGACCGTATTGCCGCTGACGAACGGCAGGTCCTGCGGCGCGGATGCGGCGGGCGCTTCCGGCTTCTGGAAGGTGGCGGCCAGACCGGCGAAGGCCGAGGCGGCGCTGGCGGCGGCGCTTTCGCCGACCAGAGAATCATAGACCGGAGCGGCGAACGGCTGGGGCGCCGGTTCAGCCGCCGGGAACGGAGCCACGTCGGCCACTTCCAGGTCGCCGATCGACTCGGCGGCGGGCGCTTCATAGCGCTCGGTCAGTTCCAGAACCTCGTCCTCGACCGGGGCCGGCTCAACGGCTTCGGCCACGGGCTCGGGCGTCGGCGCGGCTTCCACGACCGGCTCGGGCGCTGCGGCGGCGGTTTCGGCCGGCGCGTCGTCTTCAGAGATGATCCGGCGGATCGACGCCAGAATCTCTTCCATCGTCGGTTCTTGGGCGGTCTGGTCGGTCATGGCAGAACCTTGGGCGAGCTGGGCTGAACCTTAGGGGGATCGCCGACAGGCGCCAGACGGCGCGCGACGATCAGGGCCGGGCAAACAGACTCGCCCTCCCCTTGTCACTGTCGTCGCACCAACGCCCGTCGGAATCAACGGACGTTTTTCGCCTGCCAGGCTAACCTCGCGTCAATTGCGGGGCGCGGTGCGGACGATTTCGCTCTTCAGCTGGGTGTCGATCGGCGCATCCTCGACGTCGGTCGCGGGCGTGATCCCAGGCGAAGCGACGCGGTCCAGCGCCTCGACCACGCCGTCCCACGGCAGACCGCCACGGTTGCGAACCGCCTTGTAGTTGGCCTCAGCGTCATAGGCGTCAATCGTCGGGTCCAGGTCGGGTCCGCCCAGACGGCCCATGGCGGCCAGGAGCTGAGCCTGGGCGACGTACTGATTGCGGTTGGCGCTGGCCAGCGTCACCTGGGCCGAGCGCAGTTCCAGTTCCTGGTTCAGCACGTCCAGCGTGGTGCGCAGACCGACCTGAGCTTCCTGACGCACGCCCTCGGCGGCGACAGAGGCTGCGCGGACGGCTTCCTGACCGGCTTGCAAGGTCGACTTGGCGGCGACGGTCTGGGCGTAGGCCGAGCTGACGCTCTGCAGCACGCCGCGACGCTCGCCCTCAACGCTGATCTGGGCGGCGTTGGCGCGCTCAAGCGCCTGGGCCACGCGCGAACGGTTCAGACCGCCGGTGAACAATGGCACCGACACGGTCGCGCCGGCGGTAAAGCTGGTGCGATCGGTCAGGTCAAAGCCCGACAGGTCATTGGCCGTGCCGCCGTAGGAGGCCGAAAGACGCGCCGACGGCAGGTATTCGGCACGGGCCGCAGCCACATTGGCCTCCGCCGCTTGCAGGGCGTAGGTCGCGGCCAGAACGCCAGGGTTCTCAGCCAGGGCTACGTCCAGCGCGCCGTCGAAATCGGTCGGCAGCCCCGGCAGGACCGGCAAGGTTTCCATATTGGCGGGCGCCTGGCCGACCACGGCGGCATAGGCCGCGCGCGACACGGACAGTTGCGCCTGGGCATTGGCCAGATCGGCGTCAGACTGGGCCAGACGGGCTTCGGACTGGGCCACGTCGGTGCGGGTGATCTCGCCCACTTCGAAGCGGGCGTTGGATTCGTCGAGCTGACGACGCAGGACGGTGATGTTCTCCTGGCGAATGCGCAGGATTTCCATGTCCCTCACCACATCGGCATAGGCCTGAATGACCGAGGCCATCACCTGCTGTTCGATATCACGCAGGTTCTCGCGGCCGGCGCGGACATTGGCCTCGGCGGCGTCGATGCCGCGTGCAGTGCGCCCAGCCGTCCAGATATTCTGCGACAGGCTGACGCTGGCGGTGGCGCCGTCGCTTTCGGTCGTGCCGCCGATAGACGAGCCAGGTAGCACGCCGACCGCGTCTGTAATATTGTCGCCGTTGGTGTCGATAGCGATCGACTGGCCCGCCGTCGCCACGCGATCCGTCCGCGTCCTGCTGTAGTCGATCCCGGCCGAAGCGCTGACCGTCGGGCGCAAGCCCGCGCGCGCCTGAACGATCGTCTCGTCAAGCGCCCGCTGGTTGGCGCGCTGGGCCAACAGCGTCGGGTTGGTGCGATAGGCCAGGCCGATCGCTTCCTGCAGGGTCTCGGCCCACGCAGGAGCCGCGCCAGCCCCCATCGCGAGAGTGACCAGAGCGACTGAAGCGAGCGCGCGCGAGCGTTTCAACATGAACCTGTTCCTGCCTGACGCCCCGACGGTGCGCCTGTGGTGCCTTCAATGGCGTAGTTGGAGGCAAGCCTCACCTTACGCCAGTTAAGTTTTTTTCACGCTAACGACACGGAAGTCCGTCGCTCGCCCTCAGCGCATTTAGAGCGCGAAGGCAGGCGCGGGAATCAACTCGCTCAGCACGGGCGGCGCACAGTCGAACAATTCGCGACGCGAAACCCCTTCGCGACCCCTGACATAGAGCACAGCCTTGCCGATCGGTCCGCTGCGCTCAACGACGGCCAGCCGACCGCCGGGCCGCAGAGCCGCGATCCACGATTCGGGACGCACCGGCACCGCAGCCTCGCTGACGATCAGGTCATAGCCCTCGCCCTGCGGCTGGCTCAGCGGTGCGACCACGGTGGCGACGCCTTCTTCAGCCAGGGCCGCGCCCGTCGCCTCGAACACCGCGGCGTCCGAATCCTGCACCGTCACGCTCAGGCCCATGCGCGCCAGAACGGCGGCGGCGTAGGGCCCCGCCATGACCAGCGCCTTTTCACCGGCGCGGGCGTCCAGCGCCTGCATCAGCTTGCCCAGGTCGCGCGGCAGCATCAGGCGACGCTCGCCCGCCACTTCCGGCTCGATATCGGCATAGGCGGAAAAGGCGCGGTCAGCGGCGCAGAAGCGTTCGCGCTCGACGGCCCCGAAAGCCGCCTGCAGGTCGCGGTCCGTGACGTCGTTCACACGGACTTGCGAGTCCAGCATGACCTTGCGTGCAGCGGCGAAATCCATGGTTCCGAAGTCCTTCAGGTCGGCGTAAGCAAATAAATCTGCGGCGCTTATAGGTCCGTGCGTTGCAGCCGACAATCCGATCTGATAGCTGACGCCCCTCGCGATGGTTCGGGGCTCGGTTTCGAGACTCAAATGGCCTGATGGCGGAGTGGTGACGCAGAGGACTGCAAATCCTTGCACCCGGGTTCGATTCCCGGTCAGGCCTCCATCGCGATTACAAACAGTTAGCCGCCCTTCGGGGCGGCTTTCTTGTTTCTGGTTTGCAGATCAGTTTGCAGCGCCTGTTCACTGTCCGGTCCAAAGTAGCGTGAGATCGCTAAAGCGAAGT
>NZ_JACARP010000083.1:0-45239 GCF_013386595.1 Brevundimonas sp. P7753
GGGCGGGGCTGGGGGCCTTCGCCGTGACCCTGGTGGACTCGCGCTGGCTGATGATTCTGCTGCCGGTGCTGCTGATCGGCATCGCTCTGTATTTCCTGTTCGGTCCCAAGGCCTCGGACGAGGACGCCCATGCCCGGCTGACGCCGCTGGCCTATGCCTTTGTGGCGGGCGGGATCGGCTTCTACGACGGCTTCTTCGGGCCGGGGACGGGGTCGTTCTTTGCGCTCAGCCTGGTCATGCTGCTGGGCATGGGGCTGACGCGGGCCACGGCCCACACCAAGGCGCTGAACCTGATGAGCAATGTGGTCGGCATCGTGGTGCTGGCGGTCGGTGGACACGTGGTCTGGACCCTGGCCGGGATCATGGCCGTGGGCCAGTTCGTCGGCGGGCGGATGGGCTCGCACGCCGCCATGCGGTTCGGGCCGCGCCTGATCCGACCCCTGCTGGTGATCATCTCCCTGGCCATCACCGCGCGCCTCTTGTCCGACCCGGCCAATCCGCTGCGGGTCATGGTGACGGGCTGGCTCAGCTAGCGCGGCTCAGCTCGGCGTCAGCATGGCCAGGGTGGTCAGCAGGTCGCGGGCGGTGACGGGCTTGGCCAGGTGCAGGTCGGCGCCGGCGTCGCGGGCGGCGTCGCGATGCTCGGCCATGGCGTTGGCGCTCAGCATCAGGATCGGGGTGCGTGGCACGCCCGGTCGGGCGGCCTCCAGCGCACGAATGGCCCGCGTGGCGGTCAGGCCGTCCATGCAGGGCATCTGCATATCCATCAGCACCACGTCGAAGGTTCCGGCCTCAAAGGCGGCGACGGCCTGGGCGCCGTCATCGACGGTGACGATCTCCTGCACATGGCCGGCCAGGATCAACTGGACGACGCGCTGGTTGACCGGGTGGTCCTCGGCCAGAAGCACGCGCAACAGGCGCGACGGCTGCGGCCCGGCGGCGAGGGCGGCCACGTCGCGGGCGTCATAGTCCCGCAGGCTCTGGGCGCGGGGCAGGGGCAGTTCGACGCGGAAACGGCTTCCCACGCCCGGCGTCGAGGCGCCGGTGATGCGTCCGCCCATCATCTCGGTCAGCGAGCGGCAGATCGACAGGCCCAGGCCCGTGCCGCCGAAGCGCCGGGTGATCGAGGCGTCGGCCTGGCTGAAGCGCTGGAACAGCTGGGCGTCATGCTCGGCGTCGAAACCGACGCCGGTGTCCTCCACTTCGAAGCTCAGCAGGGTGGGGGCCCCGTCGTCCTCGGTCAGGGCGAAGCGGACGATGACCGATCCCTCGGCGGTGAACTTGACGGCGTTCGACAGCAGGTTGCCCAGGATCTGGCTGATGCGGACGCTGTCCCCGATGAAGACGCCGCGCGCATTGGGCGCCCGCTCGACATGGAAAGCCAACCCCTTGTCCTCGGCCCGCAGGCGCTGGGTGTCCAGGGGGGCGGTCAGGGCCTCATCCAGATCAAAGGGCCGCAGTTCCAGCTCCAGCTTGCCGGCCTCGATGCGCGACACGTCCAGCATGTCCGAGACCAGCCGTTCCAGCGTGACGCCCGAGGTGGCGATCAGCCCCACCATCTCCGCCTGCTCGGGGGCCAGAGGGGTGCGGGCCAGGGCGTCGATGATGCCGATGACGCCGTTCAGCGGGGTGCGGATTTCATGGCTCATGTTGGCGAGGAAGTCGGACTTGGCGCGGTTGGCGGTTTCGGCGGCGGCCTTGGCCTCGATCAGGGCCTGTTCGGCGGCGATCTTGGCGGTGACGTCGCGGGCCACGGCGTAGATGCGGTCGCCGAACTTCTGAGCCCGCCATTCCAGGGTGACGTAGTGGCCGTCGCGGTGACGATAGCGGTTGACGTGACCCCGGACCGGGGCGTCGGGACGGCGGTTTTCGACCTCGATCGCGCTGTCCAGGGTGGCGGGCAGGTCGTCGGGGTGGACCAGGCTGAGGATGGCCCGGCCGACCAGCTCATCCGGCTTGTAGCCCAGGGTCGAGGCCCAGGAGGCGCTGACCCGGACGATGACGCCTTCCAGATCGCGGATGACCAGCAGGTCCAGCGAGACGTCGAAGAAGGTCGCCAGATCGGCCGCCGGGTCGCGCTGCGGCTGCGGCTGTCCTGTCGAGGATGCGGCGGCGAACGCGACGGTGGTCATGGGGAATCCTCGAGAACTGGACGCCATGCTTAAACCCAGACGGTTAAGGCCGCCTTTGCGTCCGCCTTGCCGGGGCGGCCCGTGAAAACCCTAGTAGGCGAAGTCGCGGTAGATGCGGCTGACGTCGCCCTGCCAGTCGCCGTGGTACAGCTCCAGCAGGCGGTCGGCGGGGGTCACGCCGCTGTCGGCGATGTCTTCCAGTTCCGACAGATAGCCGCGCTCGTCGACCATGCCGCCGCTGAACCGAGCGCGGTTCTTCAGGCCCTGCTTGGCGATGTTCACAAGGTCGACGGCGATGTCGCGGACGCTGCGCCCCGCCACCTCGGCCTTGAGGCCCAGGCGGGTCACGTCGCGGCGCAGGCGCTCGTGGTCGGCGATGTCCCAATCCTTGCACAGGTCCCAGGCCGCAGCCAGCGACGGCGCGTCGTAAAGGACGCCGGCCCACAGGGCGGGCAGGGCGCAGATGCGGCTCCACGGCCCGCCGTCGGCGCCGCGCATCTCCAGATACTGTTTCAGGCGCACTTCTGGGAAGAGGGTGGTCAGGTGGTCGGCCCAGTCCTTGGCCGTGGCGCGCTCGCCGGGCAGGGCGTCCAGACCCTCGGTCATGAACGTGCGGAACGACTGGCCCGACAGGTCGACATAGGTCTCGCCGCGCTTGGCGAAATACATGGGGGTGTCCAGGGCGTAGTCGGCGTAGCGCTCGTAGCCGAAGCCGTCGGCGAAGACGAAGTCCAGCATGCCGGTGCGGTCGGGATCGGTGTCGGTCCAGACATTGGCGCGCGCCGACAGGAAGCCGTTGGGCTTGCCCTCGGTGAAGGGCGAACAGGCGAACAGGGCCGTGGCGATGGGCTGAAGCGCCAGCGAGGTGCGGAACTTCATGATCATGTCGGCTTCGGAATCGAAGTCGAGGTTGGCCTGGATGGTGCAGGTGCGCAGCATCATGTCGAGGCCCAGCGACCCCTTCTTGGGCATGTAGGCGCGCATGATGCCGTAACGGCCCTTGGGCATGACCGGCACGTCCTCGCGCCGCCACAGGGGGTCGAAACCGGCGCCGAGGAAGCCGAGGTTCAACTGGTCCGCGACCTGCTTGACCTCCATCAGGTGTTGGCCGGTCTCGTTGCAGATGTCGTGGATGTCCTTCAGCGGCGCGCCCGACAGTTCGAACTGGCCGCCCGGCTCCAGGCTGATCGAGGCGGTGAAGCCCTCGGCGTTCTTGCGCTCCAGGGCGATGACATAGCCGGCCTCTTCCACCGGCGACCAGCCGAAGCGCTGAAGGCCCGTCAGCATGGCCAGGATGCCGTTGTCGCCCTCATAGGCGGGGCGGCGCAGGGTGGACTTGTCGAAGCCGAACTTCTCGTGCTCGGCGCCGATGCGCCACTGATCCTTGGGCTTCTCGCCCTTCGACATGGCGTGGATCAGGTCGTCTCTGGAAAGCGGCGCCGTGTCGGTCATCTGTAACCCCTGCTGTCGCGGCTAGATGGGCGAGGATACGGCCCCGCTCAAGAGGGGAGGCGATAAACTTCTATCGGTCCCAGTCGCCGATGGCCGCCTGCCACAGGGTCAGGGCGGCGATGGCGGCGGTGTCGGCGCGCAGGATGCGCGGGCCCAGAGAGACGGCGGTGGTGAAGGGCAGGGCCCGCAGCCGGGCGCCTTCTTCGGGCGAAAAACCGCCCTCGGGGCCGATCAGAATCGCCCATTTATCGCCGCCCGCCGAGGTCAGGGCCGAGACGGCGGGCGCCCCGCCGGTTTCGTCGCAGAACATCAGGCGGCGTGAGGCGTCCCAACCGTCCAGCAGCGTCTCCAGCTTCACCGGATCATCGACCAGGGGCACGTCCAGACGCCCGGTCTGCTCGGCGGCCTCCTCGGCGATGGCGTCCAGCCGGTCGAGGCGAAGGCGATCGGCGTTGGTGCGGTGAGTCAGGGCCAGACGCACGCGCGCGGCCCCCAGTTCGGTCGCCTTTTCGACGATGGTTTCGACGCGGGCCTTCTTCACCACGGCGACGATCAGCTCCAGATCGGGGCCGTGGGTCTGTTCGCGCACCTGTTCCCCGGCGCGCAGGACGACGCCCTTCTTCAGCACCTCGGCGACGCTGACGCGCCATTCGCCGTGGCGGCCGTTGAAGGCCAGCAGGTCATCGCCCGCCTTCAGCCGCATCACCTGGGTCAGGTAGCGCGACTGGTCGAGGGTCGGAGCGACAGCGAGGTCGGGGGCGAGGTCGGAGGCGACGTGAAGACGTATCATGGCAGGGATCTAGCGGGCGCGCGGGCGCGCGTCACGCATTGAGCTATGTCAGCCGGTCGCGCTGGGCGGGCCAGACGGGGGGCAGGTCGGTCCAGCCCTGGGCGTGGCGCAGTTCGCGTTCCAGCATCCGGCTCATGGCGTCCAGCGGCAGGTCGTTGGGATCGTCCCCGAAGGGATCTTCCAGTTCGTCGCCCAGGGCATCCAGACCGAAGAAGGTGTAGGCGACCAGCAGGGACACCGCCAAGGTCCACCACCCCAGGGCTGGGGCCAGGGCAAAGGGCAGCATCAGGCAAAAGGCATGGGCCGTCCGGTGCAGCAGCAGGGCGTAGGCGAAGGGCAGGGGCGTGGTCTTGATCCGCTCGCACCCGGCCAAGACATGGCTCATCTCGGTCAGGCGGGCTTCCAGCACCGAGTAGCGGATCGGGTCGATCAGGCCGTCGCGCAGCAGTTCGGCGCACTGGCGACCCACGGAGGTCAGGGCGGCGTCGACAGCATGGGGCGCGGGCTCGACCGGCGTCCAGCGCGCGATTTCGCCCGCCTCGTCGCGACCCCGCAGCCGGGCGGCCAGGCCGAAGACGAAGCCGCCGACCCCGTTCAGCATGGGCGTGCGGCGGTCCTCGGGCAGCAGAACCGTTTGGCGAATGAAGGAGCGGACGGCGATGATCAACTCGCCCCACAGCTTTCGCGCCTCCCACCAGCGGTCGTAGCAGGCGTTGTTGCGGAAGCTCATGAAGATGGACAGCGCCAGCCCGATCAGGGCGAAGGGCGCCGCCGCCAGATGCACAGGCAGGTCAGGGCGCGTCCGATGCAGCAGCACCGCCGCCACTGTGATGGCGACCGTCAGGGCCAGACGCCCGACCACGCGCGGCAGGATCGACCCGTTGACGGCGAACAGGATTTGCAGCGGGCCGGGGCGGGAGCGGACGATCATGCGGCTTCCTTACCGCCCGGCCTTGCCTCGACCAAGGTCATGATCACCGACTGTAATGATACCGGCACTGGGCGATCAGCAGACTGTCTTCTGTCGCGCGATAGACCAGCCGATGTTCCTGGTCGATGCGGCGGGACCACCACCCTGCAAATTCGCCCTTCAGCGGTTCGGGCTTTCCTGTGCCCGCGAAGGGAGTGCGCAGGCATTCGCGAAGCAGGGCGTTGATCTTCTTGAGCTGTTTCCGATCCGAAGATTGCCAGTAGAGGTAATCCTCCCAGGCCTCCTCATGAAACGTCAGCTTCATTCGCTCAGATCGCGAACCTGGCCGTGCCCGGCGTCCAGTTCGGCGACGGCTTTGCGCAGGCGTTCCGCATTGGCCGGGCTGCGCAGCAGGTATTCCGTCTCCTGCCAGGAGGCGAAATCCTCAAGCGACATCAGCACGGCCGCCGGCTTGCCGCCTTCGCGAGTGATGATGGTGTAGTCATGATCCGCCGTCACCCGGTCGATGGTCGCGGCCAGGTTCTTGCGGAGCTCGGTGACGGACATGGCGTTCATGGCGACAATGTACGGATTTCCGTACATTGTCGCAAGAGGTCACAGCGTGCGCGCGATCAGCAGCTTCATGATCTCGTTGGTGCCGCCGTAGATGCGCTGGACGCGGGCGTCCTTGTAGAGCTGGGCGATCGGGTACTCGTTCATGTAGCCGTAGCCGCCGAAGAGCTGCAGCATCTCGTCGATGGTTTCACCCTGGATGTCTGTCACCCAGTATTTGGCCATGGAGGCGGTGGCGGCGTCCAGCTGGCCCTTGAGGTGCAGACCGATGCAGTGGTCGACGAAGACCTTGGCCACGGTCAGCTTGGTCTTGACCTCGGCCAGCTTGAACTGGGTGTTCTGGAAGTCGATCACCCGCTTGCCGAAGGCCTTGCGCTGCTTGACGTAGTCCAGCGTCGCCTCAAGGCCGCGCTCGGCGGCGGCCACGCCCTGGACGGCGATGTTCAGGCGTTCCTGCGGCAGTTGCTGCATCAGCTGGACGAAGCCCCGGCCCTCGCCGCCGCCGATGATGTTGTCCAGCGGGATCTTCACATCGTTGAAGAAGAGCTCGGAGGTGTCGTTGGCCTCCATGCCGATCTTGTGCAGGTTGCGGCCGCGCTCGAAGCCTTCGGCCCCGTCGGTTTCGACCACGATCAGGCTGGTGCCCTTGGCGCCCTCGGCCGGGTCGGTCTTGGCGACGACGATGATGAAGTTGGCCAGCTGGCCGTTGGTGATGAAGGTCTTGGAGCCGTTCAGGACGTAGTGGTCGCCCGACTTGATGGCGGTGGTCTTGATGCCCTGAAGGTCGGAGCCGGCGCCCGGCTCGGTCATGGCGATGGCGCCGACCAGTTCGCCCGAGGCCAGACGCGGCAGCCAGCGCGCCTTCTGCTCGGCCGTGCCGTAGTGCCAGATGTAGGGCATGACGATGGCGTTGTGCAGCGAGACGCCGAAGTGGTCCGCGCCCTTCCAGCCCAGCTGGCGCATCAGCACGACCTCGTGGCGATAGTCGCCGCCGAAGCCGCCGTCTTCCTCGGGCATGGACAGGCCCAGCAGGCCGGCGTCCCCGGCGTCGTTCCAAAGCTGGCGCGGCACGCTGGAGTTGGCGATCCACTGCTGGAACTTCTCGGGCGGGGCGTGGTCGTCGACCCATTTTCCGACGCTGTCGGAGAAGAGGACGATGTCTTCGTCCTGCATGAAGTCGGGTTCGGGCGTGTTGAGCACGTTCATGGTTTTCCTCTCCTCCCCATCCCTGATGGGGAGGGGGACCGCGAAGCGGTGGAGGGGGCTACTCCGCCGCAAAGTGTTGGAGCGCGCCGATCTTGAACGTCGGCGTCGCCCCCTCCGTCACGGCGCTGCGCGCCGCGCCACCTCCCCATTCGCAAAGCGAACAGGGAGGAAAGACAAGATCAGAAGGCCTCGGCGGGCATCTGCATCAGCAGCTCGGCGCCCGTCTTCATCTTCACCAGATGGGCGGCGGCGTCGGGCAGGATGCGCTCGACGAAGTAGCGGCCGGTCTGCAGCTTGGCAGCATAGTAGGGATCGGCGTCGCCGGCGGCGATTTTCGCCTGGGCCGACTTGGCCATCTGCGCCCACATATAGGCGAGCGCCGTCAGGCCGAAGATGTGCAGATAGTCGGTCGAGGCGGCGCCGGCGTTGTCCGGGTTGGCCATGCCGTTCTGCATCAGCCACATGGTGCCGTCCTGCAGCTTCTTCTTGGTGTCGGCCAGGCCGTCGACGAAGGGCTTGATGGCCTCGTCTTCGCCATTCTCGGCCACGAAGGCGTCGATGTCGGCGAACCAGCTCATGATGGCGCGGCCGCCGTTGGACGGCAGCTTGCGGCCCACCAGGTCCAGGGCCTGGATGCCGTTGGTGCCCTCGTAGATCATGGTGATCCGCGCATCGCGCAGATACTGCGAGGCGGGGAAGTGCTCGGTGTAGCCCGAGCCGCCGTGGACCTGCATGGCCAAGCTGGCGACATGGAAGCCCTTGTCGGTCAGATAGGCTTTCAGAACGGGCGTGATCAGGCCCATGTAGTCCTTGGCCTTGGTCGCCGTGGCCTCGTCCGAGGACTTCTGCAGGTCGGCCTGCAGGGCGGTCCACAGGATGAAGGCGCGGCCGCCTTCGACGAAGGCCTTGGACTCCATCAGCATCCGGCGCACGTCGGGGTGGACCATGATGGGGTCGGCGGGGCCGTCCGGGTTCTTGGCGCCGGTCAGGGCGCGGCCTTGCAGGCGGTCGTTGGCGAACTCGACGGCGGCCTGATAGGCGGCGTCGCCGATGGCCAGGCCTTGCAGGCCGGTGCCGAGGCGGGCCTCGTTCATGACCACGAACATGTTGTTCATGCCCCGGCCTTCTTCGCCGATCAGCCAGCCCTTGGCGTTCTCATAGGCCATGACGCAGGTGGCGTTGCCGTGGATGCCCATCTTGTGTTCCAGGCCGGCGCACTGGACGCCGTTGCGTTCGCCGACGGAGCCGTCTTCGTTCACCAGGAACTTCGGCACCACGAAGAGCGACAGGCCCTTGATGCCCGGAACCGCGCCTTCGACGCGGGCCAGGACGGTGTGGATGATGTTGTCGGCGAAGTCGTGCTCGCCGGCCGAGATCCAGATCTTCTGCCCGGTAATCGAGTAGGAGCCGTCGCCGTTGGGCACGGCCTTGGTGCGGACCATGCCCAGATCGGTGCCGCACTGCGGCTCGGTCAGGTTCATGGTGCCGGTCCATTCGCCGGTCGCCATCCTGGGCAGGTAGATCTGCTTCAGCTCGTCCGAGGCCGAGGCTTCGATGCCGTGATAGGCGCCCGCTGTCAGGCCCGGATACATGGAAAACGCCGCCGAGGCCGCCGCCGTGAACTGGCCCACGGCCATGGACACGATCGCGGGCAGGCCCTGACCGCCGTATTCCGTGCCGAAGGACAGGCTGGTCCAGCCGGCCTCGACCATCTGATGATAGGCTTCCTTCCAGCCCTTGGGCGTCGTCACGACGTCGCCTTCGATGTGGCAGCCTTCCTGATCGCCCGGACGGTTGATCGGGGCGATGACCTCCTCGGCGAACTTGCCGCCTTCAGCGACGATCTGGTCGATCAGGTCGCGCGACAGGTCGGCGTCGGCGAAGTGGTTGGCGTAGCGTTCGACCTCCAGCACGTCGTGCAGGACGAAGGACAGGTCGCGGACAGGCGCCTTGTAGGCCATGTTCAGGCTCTCGCTTTGAAGGGCTGGAAGTGGGTGTCGGGGTTGAGCCGTTCGCTCAGCAGGTTGGCGTATTCGTCCGCCCCCGGCAAAAGGTCGGGGCGGTGTTCGCCCAGCTTGGACTCCATCCAGGCGCAGGCCTCCTCGGCCGTCTGGATGGCGCCCTCGATGTCTTCGAGTTGTTGTTTCAGCGCCTCGACCTGGGCGCGGTGACGGCGCAGGGCCACGGCCATCTGATGGACGTTGTGATCCTTGCGGTCATACAGATCCAGCATCTCCTGGATCTCCTGCAAGGTGAACCCGATGCGGCGGCCCCTCAGGATCAGCTTCAGTCGGGCGCGGTCGCGGCTGTCATAGACCCGCGTCTGGCCCTTGCGGGCCGGGGTCAGCAGGCCCTTGTCCTCATAGAAGCGCAGGGCGCGCGCGGTCGCCCCGAACTCGCGGCACAGGTGCCGGATGGAATAGGTGCGGTGATCGTCAGCGGTCGCCATGCGTCATCCATAACTTGACGCGGACGTAAAGGGAAGCTTCTCGGCGCATCCCTCGACAAGTTGTGAACAGCGGGAGGCTTAAACGCAAATCGGCCGCGGAGAGCTTGCGCCCGCCGCGGCCGATCCGGGGAGGAAACCTGTGTCAGGCGATCAGTGGCGGCGGAACCAGAGCACCGGCGCCGTGATGGCGATCAGGAAGAGGTTGGTCAGGGCCAGGCCGAGGTTCATCTCCATGGCGTGCAGGATCAGCATGATGCTCTGCAGGGCCAGCAGGCCGACGCTCGACGTCAGCAGTAGGGGCCGGCCGAAGCGCCAGGAGATCAAGGGCGCCAGCATCATGACCGCCAGCACGATCTCGACCACGCCCAGGCCGCGGACGAAGCTGACGCTGGCCAGGGCGGGCCAGTGCATCAGCACGGTTAGGTTCTCCATCGACTCCGTCAGCTTGGCGTAGCCGGCGGCGATGAAGAACATCGCGATCCAGCCCTGGAAGGTCCACAGCGTCAGGTTCAGATAGTCGGATTTTGCGCGGGAATGGGGCGTCAAGGTCGTCGAGGTCATGGCCGAAACCGTTGGGGTTTAATTGGTAACAGTCGCTAGATCAGATTGCGGGGCGTGATCGTCAAGGAAGTGTAACAATCTGTGAACCGGGGTAGGCGCGACCTGCGGCGACGGCGTGGCTGAAACCACAATTCCTCGTAACCCGACGCTGATCGTCAAACGGCATTAGGCCGCGCAAAACGAGCTGTCAACGCCTGATGACATCAGTTGATGACATGAGCTGAATGTGTAGCAAATACCGCTCAGCTTGGGGGCTGAATCCGGGTTTTTAAAGCGCCCAGGCGCCGCGCGCGGAGGCGAGGCGGGCCAGCTTGGCGTGCAAGGGCGCCCAGTCGTCGCCCTGTGCGATGGCCGACCACAGGGCCTCGACCTCTTCGATCAGCATTTCCTCGGGCTCGGGCCGGGCGAACATCGGATGCTCCAGCCGCTCGGGCCGGTCCGGCTCATGCTCCAGAAGGGCGAAGCGGAAGGCGTCGAAGGCCTCGCCTTGATAGGTCTTGCCGCGCACCCCGCCCAGGGCGCGGGCCGAGGAACTGAAGCCGCCGAACCAGTCGAAGAAGAGCGGTTCCCAGCGCAGGGCCTCGCCCTTGTCGCGCAACAGGGCCAGGGTCGCGTCCAGCAGCCGCTGGTCGGCGGCTTCGCCCAGGCTCTGGACGCCCAGCCGGTTCAGGAAGGCGGCGCGCAGGTGGCGGATATAGGCGGGGCCGAAGCCGTTCAGCGCCTCGGTCAGGGCCGCGACCTGATGCTCGGCGATCAGCTTCAGGCAGCCGGCCAACTGGGTCAGGTTCCAGAACACGGCCTCGGGCTGACGCGCGAAGGCGTAGAGGCCCTGACTGTCGAAATAGGCGGCGGTGAAGGCCGGATCATAGTGGGGCAGGAAGCGCCACGGACCGTAGTCGAAGCTCTCGCCGGTCACGTTCAGATTGTCGGTGTTCAGAACCCCGTGGACGAAGCCGGCGGAAATCCATTTGGCCGTCAGTCGCGCCGAGGCTTCGACCACGGCGGCGAGGAAGCCGGGCGCGTCGCCCGGCGCGACGGACGGATGATACAGGCTGCGAGCGTGCTCCAGCAGGACTTCGATCTGATCCTTGCGGCCATGATAGGCGGCGCGCTGGAAGGTCCCGAAGCGCACGTGGCTGTGCGACAGCCGCACCATGACGGCGGAACGGGTGGGCGAGGGCTCGTCGCCACGCGTCAGCGCCTCGCCGGTCTCGACCAGGGACAGGATGCGGCAGGTCGGCACGCCCAGGCTTTCCAGCATGGCGGCGGCCAGCACCTCGCGCACCCCGCCCTTCAGCGTCAGGCGCCCGTCGGCGTGGCGTGACCAAGGCGTCTGGCCGGAGCCTTTGGTGCCGAGGTCAAGAAGGCGAGGGGGAGGGGCGTTATCGCTCGCCGCGCGTTCGCTCGCGGCTTGAGCGCCGGCTCCCTCCCGCAGTTGCGCCGCCAGAAATCCACGTCCGTCGCCGATGTCGGGGTTGTAGGCGCGGAACTGGTGGCCGTGATAGCGCATGGCGATCGGGCCGGGCTGGCCGGGCAGGGGCTGGAAGCGGCCAAGGTGGCTTAGCCACTCGTCGTCGCTCAGCGTCTCCAGCCCGACGGTCGCCGCCGCGCGGTCATTGCGGACGCGCAGGAGGGTCTGGGGAAAGTCCGCCGCCTGCACCGGATCGCCGAACTCGGGGCCGAGATCGAAGAAGCGTGGATCGGGGCGATAGGCGGGGGAGACGGGCATGAAGCGGCAGATGCGCGTTCGCCTGGAGTTTCGCAACCGCGAAGGCGGGGTTGAACCTCGGGGCGGCTTGAGTATTTTCACGCGCAGAGATCAGGTCCTGCGTCGCCATGGGCGCATCAGGGCCAGGCTGGCGCTCCGTCGGAGCGAATCCGGTCAGGCGTCCGTCGATAACCTGACGCCACGACAGTCCTTTTGATTTCGGAGACCGCCGTGGCGAGAAAATCCACCCTCGAATTCCTCAAGACCGAGGCCGGCTCGGGCGCCGCCCTGGGCGTCGCCGCCGTCGCGGCCCTCATTGTCGCCAACTCGCCCTGGGCCGGCGACTACTTCGCCTGGCTGAAGAGCGTCCACGTGCTCCAGGTCGGCCCGCTGCGGCTGGAGGAGACGACCTCCAACTGGATCAAGGAAGGCCTGATGGCGGTCTTCTTCCTCGTGGTCGGGCTGGAGATCAAATACGAGATCCTCAAGGGCGAACTGAGCAATCCCAAGAAGCTGGCCCTGCCGATCATCGCCGCCGTGGGCGGCATGGCGGTTCCCGGCCTGGTCTATCTGGCGGTCGCGGGTCTGCTGGGCGGGCCGTCGCAGGGCTGGCCCATTCCCCTGGCCACCGACATCGCCTTCGCCCTGGCCGTCTTCGCGGTGGTGGGCAAGAAGCTGCCGTCGTCGCTGCGGGTCTTCCTGCTGACCCTGGCCATCGTCGACGACCTGGGGGCCATCGCCCTGATCGCCGTCCTGTTCAGCCAGGGAGTGCAGTGGCTGCCGCTGCTGGGCGTGGCCGGTCTGCTGGCCGCCTTCGCCCTGCTGGGCCGCCGTCGTCTGGCCGGCCCCTTCTGGGTGTTGGGCTTCGGCGCGGTCTGGTATCTGACGGTGATGTCGGGCCTGTCGACCTCGCTGACGGCGGTCGCCTTCGCCATGATCGTGCCGGTCGAGCCGCGCCGCGAGACGTCGCAGAGCCCGCTGAAGGAGGCGATGCACGACCTGCACCCCTACGTGGCCTTCCTCGTCCTGCCCCTGTTCGCCTTCGCCAAGGCGGGCGTGTCCTTCGCCGGCCTGTCGCTGGAGCAGGCCTTCGCCCCCCTGGTGATCGCCATCGCCCTAGGCCTGTTCGTCGGCAAGCAGGTCGGGGTCTTCGGCGCCGCCTGGCTGGCCGCCAAGCTGGGTCTCGGCGACAAGCCCTCGGGTTCCAGCTGGCTGCAGCTCTACGGCGTCAGCCTGCTGTGCGGCATCGGCTTCACCATGAGTCTTTTCATCGGCGTTCTGGCCTTCCCCGGCGCGGTGGATTCGCCCGAGCAGATCGAGGTCAAGCTGGGCGTGATCGGCGGTTCGGTGCTTTCGGCCCTGGCCGCGGCGGTGATTCTGAACCTGGCGGCGCGGCGTCAGCAGCAAAGAGAAGACGCCGCTTCCGCCAGGTTATCTCAGTAAACGCTGGTAATATTGACCTAGCGGAACCGTTTTTTGTCGCTTTCCTGCCACATATAGAGCGATGTTGGACGAAATCGCCGTTCCGGCGTCTCACGCCTGCTTGTCGCTGTGCTGACCCTGGCTTACGCCTAGGGAATGCGAATTCACGACGTTCAATGAGCGTGGATCGACAGGGACAGGAATCGCCACGGTCGCCGCGGGCGACCGGGCCACAGAGCCGGGGAGCCGCCATTATGCGTTTCAACACTATCCTTCGCTGCACAGCGTCCGTCGCCGTTGTCGGCGCCGTCGCCTTTGGCTTCGCCGGGGCCGCCGCGGCCCAGGACGGGCCGACCACGATCGACGACATCATCGTCACCGCCCAGAAGCGTGAACAGAACCTGCAGGACGTGCCGATCGTGGTCACGACCCTGTCGCAGGAAGCGCTGAACGGCGCCGGGGTGCGCGACATCAAGGATCTGCAGATCCTGACGCCGGGCATGACCGTCACCTCGACCCAGTCGGAGGCCTCAACCACCGCCCGTATCCGCGGCGTCGGCACGGTCGGCGACAACCCCGGTCTGGAAAGCTCGGTCGGCGTGGTCATCGACGGCGTCTATCGCTCGCGCAACGGCGTCGGCTTCGGCGACCTGGGCGAACTGAGCCGCATCGAGGTGCTGAAGGGGCCGCAGGGCACCCTGTTCGGCAAGAACACCTCGGCCGGCGTCATCAACATCATCTCCGAGGCCCCGTCCTTCACCCCCGGCTTCAACGCCGAGGCCACCTACGGCAACTTCAACGCCTGGGGCGTCGCCGGCTCGGTCACGGGCCCGATCACCGACCAGATCGCCGGTCGCCTGTATGTGGCCAAGCGCGAGCGTGACGGCTTCTACGACGTCGTCACCGGCGCCGGTCCGCGCGCCGAAAAAGACGATCAGAACCAGAACTTCTGGACCGCGCGCGGCCAGCTGCTGATCCTGCCTTCGGACGAGGTGTCGATCCGCCTGATCGCCGACTATTCCAAGCGCGACGAATACTGCTGCGTCTCGACCCAGATCCGCACCGGCCCGACCTATGGCGCCGTCACCGCCGTCGGCGGCCAGCAGACGCCCCCCGCGCCCGGCTTCGGGGCTCTGCCCTTCTCGCGCACGGCCTACGCCAACCGCAGCACGGCCCAGACCATGGAAGACATGGGCTTCTCGGCCGAGGCCAACATCGACATCCCCTCGTGGAACGCCACCCTGACCTCGGTCAGCTCCTGGCGGAACTGGGAGGGGATCAACGCCATGGACCTCGACTATACGACGGCGGACCTGCTGTATCGTGTCGATGACGGCGGTTACGGCTTCGAGCTGAACAACCTGACCCAGGAGTTCCGCCTGGCCGGGTCGACCGACAAGCTGGACTGGCTGGTCGGCGTCTTCGCGACGCGTGAGAACATCAGCCGTGACGACAGCTACTGGTACGGCGCCGGCTACACGCCCTTCCTGTCCCTGCTGATCTCGTCGCAGCTGAACGCCGGCACCGGCGGCGCCATTCCGCAAAGCGGCGCCATCATCGGCTGCCTGACGCGGCCCGGCACTACGGCACAGTTCCTGGCCGGTTGCCTGCTGAACGGCGGCACGTCGACCTCGGGACCTCTGGCGCCTTCGGGACCGGGCTTCGGCGTCGGTCATGGGGTGCAGGACCACTACAGCCAGCGTTCGGAATCACTGGCCCTGTTCACCAACAACACCTGGCACGTCACCGACAAGTTCGATGTCACCCTCGGCCTGCGCTATACGCAGGACAAGAAGCGTCTGCTGGCGGTGCAGGACAATCTGGGCACGAACGGCGCGGCCTGCGGCGGTGTTCTGGGGAATGTCACCAACCTGACCAATGCCTTCATCGGCGCCGGTCTGTCGCCGGCGGCTGCGGCGGCCAGCGCGGGCGGCGTCGCCGGCAACATCTGCCTGCCCTGGGCCAACCCCCTGTTCGACAACCGCCGCATCTCGGAAGAGACCGACGACGGCGAACTGAGCGGCACGATCAAGGCCGCCTATCGTCTCAACGACTCGGTCATGGCCTACGGCTCCTACGCCCGCGGCTACAAGTCGTTTGGTTACAACCTGGACCGTGTCCAAGGGGCGACGGCGACCAACCCGCTGCCGATCACCCCGAACGCTTCGCTCCTGTTCCCGTCGGAAACCGTCGACAGCTATGAGCTGGGTCTGAAGAACACCCTGTTCGACCGCACGGTCCTGTTGAACCTGACCTACTTCCATCAGACCTTCGAGGACTTCCAGCTCAACACCTTCCTGGGCACGGCCTTCGTGGTCGAATCCATCCCTGAGCTGAAATCGCAGGGCTTCGACGCCGACTTCGTCTGGTTCACCCCGGTCGAAGGCCTGTCGCTCACCACCGGCCTGACCTACACCGACACCAAGTACGGCGACTTCACCGCCGCCGATCTGACCAATCCGAGCAACTTCCGTCAGCTGTCGCTGCTGCCGGGGGCGCGGGCCTCGTTCGCGCCGGAATGGTCGGCCACGGGTTCGGTCGCCTTCGACCGCTCGATCGGCGCGGGCTTGAAGGTCGGCTTCAACCTGTCGGCCAAGTATTCGACCGAATACAACACCGGCTCCGACCTCCTGCCCTACAAGATGCAGGACGCCTTCACCCTGGTGAACGGCCGCATCACCCTGGGTTCGGACGACGACCGCTGGGCTCTGGACATCTGGGCTCAGAACCTGACGGACGAGGAATACAAGCAGGTGGCCATCAACGCCCCGCTGCAAGGTTCCGCCTTCCAGAACACGGTTCAGCCGAACGGGACCTTCTTCAACCCGGCGCTGGACACCCAGACCTACAACGCCTTCATGGGCCAGCCGCGCACCTACGGGGCGACCCTGCGCGTCAAATACTGATCGACCCGCCTTCGGGCGGACCGACATGAAGGGGCGGGCCGGAGCGATCCGGCCCGCCTTTTTGCTGGACGGCGAACCGGGCGTCGCCGATTTCCTCTGGCGTGTTCCACGGGCGCTGATAGCGTCGCCGTTATGAAAACGGCGCGTTCCTTCCTGACCTCTCTCAGCACCCTGGTGCTGCTGTCGCTTGTGCTGGGTCTGGTCGTCGGGGCGGCGGCGCAGACGTGGGGCCTGCCGGGCGGCCACGTCACGGCGGACTTTATCCAGGCCCTGGGCCAGCTGTGGCTCAACGCCCTGCGCATGACCATCATCCCCCTGGTGTTCAGCCTTCTGGTGACGGGCATCGCCTCAATCGCCGACGCGGCGCGGACCGGGCGGCTGGCGATGCGGGCGGTGGCCTGGTTCGGCGGGCTGATCGTCTTCGCCACCGTCTATGCCGTGGGCGCAGCCTACGGCCTGCACGCCCTGTGGCCCATCGATCCCGAAGGCGCGCGCCTGCTGCTGGCCATCAAGCCCGAGGGCGCGGAAGGGTTGAGCGCCGGGGCGCCCTTCAGCGAGTTCCTGAAAACCATCGCCCCCGCCAACCCGATCCGCGCGGCGGCCGAGGACGCCATCCTGGGCATGGTGGTCTTCGCCGTCTTCTTCGGCTTCGCGGCCTCGAGTCTGCCCGACCGTTTGCGCGTGCCGCTGATCACCTTCTTCGAGGCGGTCGGCGAGACCATGATCACCATCGTCCGTTGGGTGCTGCTGGCGGCGCCGCTGGGCGTCTTCGCCCTGTCGATCGGGGTGGGGCTGATGGCGGGGGCCAGCGCGGCGGGCGTGCTGCTGCACTATGTGGCCCTGATCTCCATCGCCTGCATCGGCATCGGCCTGATCTTCTATCCGCTGGCGGTGATCTTCGGCCGGGTCAGCCTGGGCCGGTTCGCGCGCGCCGCGGCCCCGGCCCAGGTGGTGGCCTTCTCGACCCAGTCGTCGCTGGCCAGCCTGCCGGTCATGGTCGAGCGCTCCGTGGACATGCTGGGGGTCAGGCGGGCGACGGCGGGCCTGGTCCTGCCGTTGGCGGTGGCGGTCTTCCGCATCACCAGCCCGGTCGCCAACCTGGGCGTGGCCATCTACTGCGCCCACCTGTTCGGCATCGAGCCCTCGGCGGGTCAGCTGTTCGCCGCCATGCTGACGGCGGTGTTGATCTCGATCGGCACCGTGGGCCTGCCCGGTCAGGCCAGCTTCTTCGCCTCCATCGCCCCCATCTGCATCGCCATGGGCGTGCCGCTGGAGATGCTGCCCCTGCTGCTGGCGGTCGAGGTCATTCCCGACATCTTCCGCACCCTGGGCAATGTCACCGCCGACATGGCCGTGACGCGGATGGTGCAGGGCGGCGAGGCCGTCGAGGCCGACTGAGCGCCGAGCCCTTTCTCGCGAGGGCTGTCTTGCGGGGCGTCTAGCCCTCGTCCATCGCCTCAAACATGGCCTCGGCCTCGTCGAAGGTGTCGTAGTCGAGGCGCTCGGGCGGTCGCAGGATGACGAAACGGGTCAGGACGTCGGCGCCAGCCTCAAGGTCGCGGTCCCATTGCCAGAAACTGCGATCAATGCGTTGTTGCAGCATGGTCCACCGCCCAGGTTCGCCGGGCGGACGCGGCGCGTGCGGGTTTGGCGTCATAGATATTCCCTTTCCTTGTTTCCTTGTTTCCTTGGCTGAGGGCTAAGGGCGATGTCTGGATCAGTCCTCGTCGTTGCCGCCCGAGGTGTGGGCGGGGCCGCGGAAGACGGCGTTGAGGAAGAGGGGCTTCAGGCCTTCGAGGAAGGCGCGCATGGTCACATCCTGGGTGAAGGCCACGACCTGTCCGCGGCCCATTTCCGTGGCCATGGCCACCGGCTTGTAGGCCAGCTGACGCCGGTTCTCGGCCCAGAGCTGACCCGAGGCCAGGACCTGATCCGGCCCGGCCAGACGCACCACATTGGTCCCCTGGCCACGGGTCAGGGGCGCATAGATGTCCGCGCCGCGCACCATGACGCTGAGGTCGCGCGCAACGCCGGCGCCCAGCCAGTGCTCCTGATCCACGACGGCGTGGGCCAGAACCCCGGCCACGGAGTCGGGCGAGCCGTGGTGGTTGGTGCGGTCCAGATAGTCGGCCTCGGACGGGATTTCGACGCCGGGAACGGTGGCGCCTTCGCCCGCGTCCTTCTTGTCGCCCTCGGGGGCCACGGCGGTCTCGCGGCGGCTGTCGAGCAGCTTGGCGTCGGGGTCCGTCAGCAGACGGCTGGCCGAGCCGACGCCGATCAGGACGCCGCCGCCCTCGACCCAGGCGCGCAAGCTGGCCACGCCGTCTGCGCCCAGTATCTTCTTATAATTGCCGCCCGAGGGCAGGATCAGCACCTCAAAGTGCGACAGGTCGGCGCTGCCGAGGCGGCGGGTGCGGACCGCCGTGACCGGCCAACCGTATTCGCGTTCCAGCACATGGCGGATCGACCCGGCGGACTCGGCGTCGGTGGGGTCGTCCCAGGCCATGGCGACGCGCGGGGCCTTGATGGTGAAGGCGTAGTCCGAGCCGACGTTGGGGCCGCTGGACACCCATGACGTCGCCAGGGCCGTAATCTCGGCCCCGCTGTCGGCGGCGATGCGGCGCACCCGGTCGTCAAGGTCGGCGGGGCTGCCGCTGCGCGGCACGATGAAGGCGCCGCCCCCATAGGCCTTGCCGTCCAGGGTGAAGGCCTCCTCGATCGACCGGACCGGCAGCTTCTCCTTCAGGGCGGCGGTCAGGAAGCGCATCCCCGCCGTGCCGGGGTTGATCGCATAGCCATAGGTCGCGTCCGACCCGGCGATGGCGACAGGGCGGATCAGTTCGGGGCCGACCGCCGTGGTCTGGACCGACGGCGCGCCCGCGCACTTCTGGCTGGGCACGTTGAACAACAGGGGCATGGACCAGCCGGTCAGGTCATAGATTTCGTCGCCCAGACCCCGCGCGCGGCGGGCTTCCTGTTCCGCCACGAACTTCGGGTCCAGCGGCACCTCCTTGGCCAGCAGGACCTCGGCCATACGGCGCTGGGGCTGGGACAGGTTCACCACATAGTCGCCGGCGCGATAATTCTGACCACAGGCCGAGAAGGAGGCCGTGGCGCGCCCGACCTCTAGCCCGGAGCGCACCAGCAGGCCGGCCAGCTTGTCGGCGGCGGCCGGATCGACGGCGGCGGACCGCGAGAGGACATAGGCGCCGCGTCCCGCCACCCCGTCCCGGTGGAAGGCGTAGAAGTCGTTCAGCAGCTTCTCGCGGTCTCGGGCGGCGGTCTCGATGGTCGACAGGCTGGCGGTCAGGTGGCCCTTGACCGTGTCGGCGTAGGTGATGACCTCGCCGGTGCGCCTGCGCGCCATCAGGCCGCGCGACGAACCCTGCTCATAGGTCATGGAGACGGCGCCGAAATAGGCGGGCCAGCCGTCGCCATAGCCGGGATAGAAGGCGTCGTAGGTCTCACGCGTGAAATAGGCCAGACCGGCCTGATCGAAGCGCGCCCCGTTGTTGCGGCCGAAGCGTTCGCGGGCGTCGAGGATCTGCGGATAGATCCAGGGGTTCAGCGGATTGGCCTCGGGCGGGAAGAAGAAGCTCGAGTCCGTGCCCATCTCATGGGAATCGACCAGCACCTGGGGCCGCCAGTCGCGGATCAGGGCGGCGTGGCCCTGGGTTTCCGGCTGGGACTGGATGAACCAGTCGCGGTTCAGGTCGAACAGGTTGTGGTTATAGCGGCCCGAGGGCCAGGGCTCTGAGCGTTCCGCCGACAGGGGATCGGGGTTGGGCTGGGCGCCCAGGCCCGCCTCGAAGGTGGTGATGAAGCGGTCGCGCCCGTCCGGGTTCTGGGTCGGGACGAAGACGACCACGGCGTTCTGCATCCAGCCCTGGGCTTCGGTGTCGGCGGCGTCCATCAGGCGGCGCGCGGCGGCCATGGCGGCGTCGGCGGGGCTGATCTCGTTGCCGTGCACCGAATAGGCCATCCAGACGATGACCGGGGTGTCAGCGATCAGGGCGCGGGCCTGATCCGGCGAGGTGCGGCGCGGATCGCCCAGCGCCCGCGTCGCGGCCTTGATCGCATCCAGCCGGGCGATGTTGGCGGGCGAGCCGACGGCGGCCCAGAACAGGGGGCGGCCTTCCCAGGTGGCGCCGTAGTCGCCCATGACCATGCGGTCGGGAGCGGCGGCGCGCAGGGCCTCGAAATAGCGGCGCACCTCGGCGGGCCGGGTGATGCGCGTGCCTGGCGCATGGCCCAAAACCGCCTCCTGCGTCGGCGGGCTCTGCTGAGCCAGGGCCGGCGAGGCCGCGGCGGCCAGAACCAAACTGAGCGCCAGCAACGGACGCGCGGCGATACGACGACGTGACATGGAAACTTCCCCCTACTGGCCGCCAGCTTAGCCGCCGTTTCGCGGGGAAGGGAAGGCGGGGTGTGAGGATCAGGGCCCGCCTCTCCGAAGCGGGCCCTTCGTCAGTCAAAAGGGCGGCGCCTTGGCGGACTGACCGCGCGTCTTCCAAAGCGACCAAATCACCCCCGCCGCCAAGATGAGGGCCGTGATCGCCAGCGACCATTCGGCGGGGAACTTCTCCCAGCCCAGCAGGTCGGCCACGAAGATCTTGCCGCCGATGAATACCAGCAGCACAGCCAGCGCCTGCTTCAAGTAGGCGAAGCGATGGATGATGGCCGCCAGCGCGAAATAGAGTGCTCGCAGTCCCAGAATGGCGAAGATGTTCGAGGTGTAGACGATGTAGGGATCGGTCGTGATGGCGAAGATCGCCGGCACCGAGTCCACCGCGAAGATCACGTCTGCGATCTCAATCATCACCAGCGCCAGGAACAACGGCGTGGCCCATAGCGTCATGCGGCCCGTCTTCGCGTGCGGCGCCCGCACAAAGAACTTCTGCCCGTGCAGATGGTCGGTGATGCGAAGATGTCCCCGCATCCACTTCACCAGCGGATTGGCGCCCACGTCGGCGTGACCATCGCCGGCGAAGAACATCTTGATCCCGGTGAATATCAGGAAGGCGGCGAAGATGTAGAGCACCCAGCCGTACTGACTGACCAGGGCCGCCCCCGCGCCAATCATGATGGCCCTGAGCACGATCACGCCGAGGATGCCCCAGAACAGCACGCGGTGCTGAAGCGCGCGCGGAATGGCGAAGTAGCCGAAGATCATGGCGATGACGAAGACATTGTCCATCGCCAGCGACTTCTCGATCGCGAAGCCGGTCAGGTACTCGATGCCGGACTGGCTGCCGAGCTCCCACCAGACCCAGCCCCCGAACAATAGAGCGACGGCGATATACATGCCGGACAAAAGCAGGCTCTCGCGCACGCCGATCTCATGCTGATCCTTGTGCAGGACGCCCAGGTCCAGCACCAGGAGCGCCACGACGACGCTCATGAAGGCCAGCCACATCCAGGCCGGCTTGCCCAGCCATTCGACCAGGAAGAAAGTCATCAGGTCCATTGGACTCCCCTTTTCTAGGGAGCGACCACGGCGTGCGCTTGAAAAGAGGATCGACCGTAAGAGGCCGTCGCGCACCGAGCTCGCTCGATGCGGTCCGACATCACGCCTGCCATCAGACGTCAGAGGGGCCCGGTCCGCTGCCTCGCAGTTTAACCAATCCGGCTCTTTCCGGCAAGTTTGAGACGCGGCTGTCAGGACCAGTTAGGAGCGGCGCATTTTATGGCGACTCTCATTGGTCTGGAAACATTCGACCATTTAGCCAGACCAGCTAAAATCGGCTCAAAATCGCACGGGACCACCTAAGAACGGCGCAATGTGCGCAGCCAAGGGCACATGCCGATCTGAGCCGCATTTGCTCTCTAGATAAAGCGAAGCTCTAATGGCTCCTGAGCGCCATGAGCTGACATTGGCCTAGATGTGCAAAGCGGACTTCCTGTCCGACTGCCTCTCGGATTTCTTCTCGTTTTCGGGGCCTGTCATGTAGGGGGATTATGGAACTGAAGTGTCTGATGAATCGCCCTGGGTGCAGCCCGGCGTAGCGGAATGGAACGTGCATGGTTGAGGACGGGGAGTTGAAAGCGTGGTTCTTCAGGGAGGTGTTTCCTCTCGAAGCCGCCCTGACTCGCTATATCCGTCGCAACTGGCGCAACGAGAATGACGTGGCCGACTTGAGGCAGGACATCTACGCCAAGGTCTACACAGCGGCGCAGCGACAGCTGCCGCTGAACGCCCGCGCCTTCCTGTTCACCACGGCCCGGAACCATCTCATCAATACCGCCAAGCGCGCCAAGATCGTGTCCTTTGATCTGGTGGCCGACCTTGAGGCGTCCTTCCCCGAGGCGGCCTCGGCCGACCTCGACAGACAATTGACCGCGCGAGATGAGCTGCGACGGGTCCAGGCGGGTCTGGAGCGGCTGCCGACGCGGTGCCGCCAGGTGATGACCTTGCGTCGCGTCGAAGGTCTCTCCACCAAGGAGGTGGCCGCTCATCTCAACATCAGCGTCAGCACCGTCGAGCAGCAGGTGGTTCACGGTCTGCGGGCGCTCACCGACTACATGATGGGCGGCCAGGGACGGATCAGACGATCGCCGTCCAAGACGCCCGCCGCCAAAAGCGAGTCTCAATCATGAGCGCCCGCAACGCAATTGAAGAGACAGCCGCCTATTGGCTGGTGCGCCAGGGCGACGGGCTTTCAGGCGAGGAGCAGGCTCAACTCGACGCCTGGCTGAACGCCGCCGCCGAACATAAAACCGCTTTCTGGCGTCTTGAGTACAGCTGGGAGAAGGCTGGACGCCTGAGCGCTCTGCGTGGGCCCGACACCCTGGTCGAAGCCATGGCCGAAACCGCGCCCTCCGCTTCGTTGCGTCGGGGTCAGCCCCGTTGGGCCGTGGGTCTGGCGGCTACCCTGGCCCTGGCGGTGCTGACATCGACCGCCCTCCTCTGGCCCCGGCCGGCTCATTATGCGACCGACACCGGAGAACGGCGCCTCGTGGCCTTGTCTGACGGGTCGCGTGTCGAGTTGAACACGGAAACCCGCCTGCGGGCCTCTATGTCGCCGGACAGCCGCGAAGCCTGGCTGGACGAGGGCGAGGCCTATTTCGACGTCGCCCACGACGCATCACGCCCCTTCACTGTTCACATGGGCGATCGGACCGTGCGCGTTCTGGGCACGCGGTTCAGCGTACGACGCGACGGCGACAAGGTGCAGGTGCTCGTCGCCGAGGGACGCGTCCGCCTCAGCGGCCCTAAAAGCGGCCCCGCCGCCAAGCCCGTCCTGCTGGTGCGCGGCGATGTCGCGACCGGCATGGGGGCCTCCGTCCTGCAAAGCCGGACATCGGACCAGCGCGTGGATGACCAGTTGGCTTGGCGTCGCGGTCTTCTGGTGTTCGACCAGATCACCCTGTCGGACGCCGCCGCCGAGTTTAATCGCTATAACCAGACCCAGCTGAAAGTGCTTGACCATCAGACCGCGGCCATCCGCATCGGCGGCAGCTTTGAAGCCACGAACGTAGAGGCTTTCGTCCGCCTGCTGCAGAGCGCCTACGGCTTGGAAATCGATCACGATGACGGAATTGTAAAAATATCCGAATAGGGATGTAGGGGGTTTCCGCCTTCGTCTTGTCACAATCCCAGAGACGTCCAATCCGGACGACAAGGGGGTTCTATGACTAAGGTTTCGTTCTTGCGGCATATGCTGACCGGCAGTGCCTGCGCCTTGATCCTGGCGGGAGCAGCGGCGGCGCAGACCCGCAATTTCGACGTTCCGTCGGGAGAGCTGAAAAACGCCCTGGACGCCTATGCGCGTCAGGCCGGCGTTCAGCTCGTCTACAAGACCGAAGACGTGCGCGGGGTCAGGACGCGCGGCGTTCAGGACGCCGTCGATGCTGAAACCGCCCTCCGTCGTCTACTGGAAGGCACAGGCCTGACCGTTCAGCGCGACAGTTCCGGCGCCCTGGCCATCGTGCGCCAGGCGGTTCAGAAGACGGCTTGGACCGACGACCAGACCTCGACGGTGGAAGAAGTCGTCGTCACCGGCTCACGCCTGAAGAACGTCTTCGACGCCGCCACGCCCGTGGTCAGCATGGAGCGCGAGGCCCTGCTCGAGGGCGGTTACATGGACCTGGCCGAAGCCCTGACCGACATTCCCGGGGTTGAGGAAGGCAGTTCTCTCGCCAACAATCAGAGCGCGACCCAGGCCAACGGCCTGTCGACCATCAGCCTGCGCAATCTAGGCGAGAACCGCACCCTGACGCTGATCGACGGTCATCGCACCGTCTCCAACGCAGGCAACCGCAACGCCGTCAGCCTCAGCTCCATCCCCGAGTTCTTCATCGACCGCGTTGAAGTGACGACCGGCGGCGGCTCGGCCGTCTATGGCTCCGACGCCATCGCCGGGGTGGTCAACATCATCACCGAGCGCAACCTGAACGGCTTGCGCGCCCGCATCGTCGGCGGCACGACCCACGACGGCGGCGGCGACTCGATCGAATACTCGGTCGGCGCCGGCGGCCGGTTTCTGGACGATCGCCTCTATGTCATGGCCGGCGCGACCTACGACCGTCAGTTCAAGCTGAAGGCGACGGATCGCGATCGCGCCCTGCAATCCATTTTGTACGTGCCCGCCAGCAACACGGTCACCACGCCGGATCGCTCGACCTACATCTCTGGCGGACGCTTCATCAGCGGCCGTTGGTTCTATGATGACAGCGGCCTGCGCCCCAACATGGTCACCGCCGTCGACGGCTATGAAGACCGTCCCGATGGCACGCTGATCACGCCGCGTGACAACCTGAACGGCGCCGCCAAATTCGACTATGCTGTGAGCGACAACCTCAAAGTCTGGGGCCAGCTCCTCTATTCCAACGTCGTGACGGATTCGACGCGGGCTCCCACAACCTTCAGCAACACGACCACTTTCGGCGTCAACGACGAGTTCACGATCGGGCGCATGTCGCGCACCCTGAACCCGTTCGCCCCCGCCGAGATCAAGGCGGCGGCCTCCAGCTCCGGCATCGACTTCCGTCGTCGTGTGACCGAGGTCGGCCCCAATCTGATCCACAATGAGCGCGAGACCATCCGCAGCTGGGTCGGCATCGAAGGCAGCCTGCCCAAAGACTGGGACTGGAAGCTGACCTACGGCTACGGCAAGTTCTCCGGCGAACAGATCCGCGGCAACACGCTGAACCTGCAGCGCGTCAAGTGGGCCCTTGATTCCGAGCGGGTCAACGGCGTGGTGCAGTGCCGCGACGCCGCCGCGCGCGCCGACGGCTGTGTGCCGTTGAACCTCTTCGGGGTCGGTTCGATCACGCCCGAGATGGCGAACTATATCCGCGCCAACACCTACTATCGTCCGACCAATCGTCAGGACACGATCGAGGGCTATGTCTCGGGTTCCTTGTTCGAGCTGCCCGCAGGGCCGATCGAAGCCGCCTTCGGCTTCGAAAGCCGCCGCGACCACACCCAGACGCGCACCGATCCGCTGATCCAAAGCGGCGTGGCCAGCTCCTCCTTCCTCCCGGAATACGAGGGGACCATCAAGGCCAACGAGGTCTTCGCCGAAGCCTCCGTGCCCCTGCTGGCCGACCTGCCGTTCGCCCATCGTCTGACGTTCAACGGCGCCGTACGGGTCGCGGACTACAATCTCGACGCTGTCGGCACGACGGTCAGCTATCGCGCCGGCCTGCAATGGTCGCCGATCTCGGACCTGCGCATCCGCACCGAGTACGCCCGCGCCCAGCGTGCGCCCGACACCAGCGAACTGTTCTCGCCGCGGCGCGATGACGCCGACAACGTCGTCGACGTCTGTAGCGGCGTGACGGCCAACACGGCCGGCATCGTGGCCCAGAACTGCCGCGCCGACAGCCGCATCGCCGCCGCCATCGCCGCCGCGTCCGACGGTACGTTCCGCCAGCTGACGACCCAGATCAAGGCGCCGAACGCCGGCAACCCGGACCTGTTCGAGGAAACGGCGGACACCTGGACCCTCGGTCTGGTCTATCGTCCCAGCCGTGCGCCGGGCCTGGAACTCAGCGTCGATTACTATGACATCAAGATCACTGACGTAATCTCGTCGCTGAGCAACTCGGCCCTGCTGCTGGGCTGCTACTCCGACGCAAACGGCGCCGACAACGTCTTCTGCGACACCATCACCCGCGACGAAAACGGGCAGTTGGTGCGCATTCTGAACCAGGAGCAGAACCTCAACGAAACCCGCGCCCGCGGTGTGGACCTGGCCGCATCGTACCGCTTCGACCTGGAGCACTTGAACGTGCCCGGCAAGTTCCGCGCCAGCATGAACTACAGCCGCCGCCTGGAGTTGAGCACCGAATACGACAGCATCGACAAGGTCGAACTGGTCGACTCGGTCGGCGAGGTGGGCACAGCCAAGAACGAGGCCCGTTACGGCCTGTCCTGGTATGATGATGTCTGGAGCCTGCGCTGGTCCTCGCGCTTCATCGGCGAGGTGGTCGATAGCCTCGAACGCAAACAGCAGGCCGTCGCCGCCGGTTGGTCCGACCCGCTGTTCCTCAATGTCGACGCCTACTGGCGCCACGATCTGAGCGTCAGCTTCAAGCCTGACCGCAGCAACCCGCAGCTGAAGGTGTTCGGCACCGTCAAGAACATCTTCAACAACTACGGCCCCTTCCTGCCGGACGGCACCGATAGCGGCAACGCCTACAACTACAGCTCGGCCTACGGCATCACCGGCCGCGCCTTCACCCTGGGCGTCCAGGTCGAGTTCTAAGACGACCCAAAGGACCCGGCGACGTTCTGTCGAGCGTCGCCGGTCTCCGGGACCAATCAGGTCCCATCCGATTCATTTCAGGATCAAGCCATGTCAAAACGCTTCGCTGTCGCGATGGCGGCGCTTCTCTGCGCCTCATCAACCCTCGTCCAGGCGCAGGACACGGCCTCTTCCCCCTCTTCGCCGAAGTTGGTCGTGACCATTGTGGTCGATCAGTTCAGCGCCAACCTGTTCAACCAGTACCGTAGCCGCTGGACGGGCGGCCTGCGTCGCCTGTCCGATGAAGGCCTGGTCTCAAGCAACGGCTATCAGACCCACGGCCTGACCGAGACCTGCCCCGGACATTCCACGGTCCTGACCGGCGTCCACCCCGCGCAAACCGGCATCCCTTCCAACGACTGGATCGACCCGACGACGGGCGAGGAAGTCTATTGCCTGGCCGCGCCCGGCAACACGCTGGCCCATGGCCGCAACAGCGACAACGGCCCGGTGGGCCCCGACAATATCCGCGCCTCCAGCCTGGGTGACTGGCTCAAGGATCAACGCCCTGGCTCGCGCGTCTTCGCCGTGTCCGGCAAGGACCGGGGGGCGATCAATCTGGCGGGCCATCGTCCCGACGGCGCCTACTGGTTCACCGACGATTTCGGCCTGACCACCTTTGTCGAGCCGGGTCAGAGCGCACCGGCGCGTCTGGCTGCTGTCGACGCCTTCAACGCCGAGTTTCGTCGCCGCCAGGCCACGACGCCTCACGCCTGGACCTATAGCCAGCCCCAGTGCCGCGCGCTGGAAGCCCGTTGGGAAATCAACGGCAAGACGCTGCATTCCAAGCTTCCTCCAGCCAAAGACGACTTCGATTCCTCGCCGGAACTGGACGAGGAGACGCTCAAGGCCGCCATCTACCTGATCGACACCCAGAACCTGGGCCAGGGGCAGACAACCGACCTGCTCGGCGTCAGCTTGTCGGCGACCGATCGCATCGGCCACGCCTATGGCACGCAGGGGCCAGAGATGTGCGAACAGATGCACCGTCTCGATCAGGCCCTGGGCCAGTTCCTCTCTCGGCTGGACACCATCTCCGGCGGCGCCGTCGTGGTCCTGACCGCCGACCACGGCGGTTCCGATTTTGTCGAGCGTCTGGCGCAGCGCGGCTCCCCTCATGCCCACCGGATCGATTCCGCCCCGCTCGCCGCCGTCAACGCCTCCCTGCGTCAACGCTTCGGCCTGGACGCCTCACCGCTTCAATCGGGCTCCAGCGGCCTGATCGTGGCGGACAAGGCCCGCAAGACCCTGCCGGAGCCGCTGCGAAGCCAGATCATCGAGGCCGCCCTGCCCATGCTGCAGACCCTGCCCGACATCGTCTTCGTCGAAGCTCGCGACCGCCTTCTGACCGATCCCCTGCCTGACAGCGAGCAACCTGAAATCCTAACCCTTCGCGAACGCATGCGCCTGTCAGCCGTGGCCGAACGCTCGCCTGACATCATCATGGTCCGCGCAGCGAACGTCACGGGCGGCGGACGAGTCGGCGGCAATATCGCCGGCCACGGCACGCCCTGGGACTATGACCGCCGCGTGCCCATCCTGTTCTGGAAGCCCGGCGCGTCAGCCCAGGAGCGCTTCCTGCCCATCCGCACCGTCGACATCGCCCCCACCCTGGCGACCGTCATCGGCATCCATGCGCCGCCAGTCTCAGGACGCTCCCTCCCTCTCTGGGACTGATGGGACGCCTTGAGGCAATCGACGGTGGATCGATCCCCGGTCGCCTCCCGAGAAGCATGATCCGACGATGGCCATCAGATCCGGCCCCAGCGCCCGAAAGCAGGCATTTCGAACCGCCGCCTTGAGCCATTGCCGGTCATTGCCTGGGCGCGCTGTACGACAGCCAAAGCAATCTCACTCGCAGCGCTAGGCGGAAAGCCAACGCCTTTAAATAAAATCGGTTCATAACCTTGGCAGCGAAACCTAGCGTCTGGCGTCGAAGCCTCGACGGGGCTGCCGATGAAGGCGCATCCTCTTTATTGGGTGTTTTCCAATTTAAAAGTAAAACTTTGAGTTAGCTTTCTAATAAAGATTATAGCAGATAGTTTATAAGAACGCCTACGCGCATCGTTTTTTGACTTCGCAAAAACTAATTCTTTTACCTTGCTTTGGATGCCTGTCAAAATCCTCAAACCGTGAGACGAGTCTTAAACCCGTTGGGTTTCTCGTCGTAGGTTGGAGGGGTGACAATGCAACCACCTTAAAGCGCAATAAAAACTGGACCTTAGGTCCAGAAACAACTCGAGCCCTAGGCTGCCAGGCCCGGGCTCGGTTGGGGACGCATACGATCCCATCGCTTGATGTCGATGTGACGATCTTCTCCCCACCAGACTGAGGAGTCAACTGCGTCTACACAGGCGCAGATCCCCAACGCTCGAGTTGAATGCAACCTCATGCAAATCAAAGGAGATCACGATGGACCACGTCCGTCGATGCGGCCGCTCGGCCGAAATCGCTCGAGCCTCGACCTTAGATGGCGCCTTGCGCGAGGTCGCACATGAAGGGCTGAGCCCCTTGTCGTGGGAAAGCCTTTCGGCCGCGGCCACCTTGGTTGTCACGCCAACCGGAGGGCCCATCCGGACGATCGTCACGGGTCGACGACATATCACGACGGGGGTTTACGCCAGCCGAAAGGCAGGCAGAGCGCTACCTTATGAAAGCATGAACGAACGGGCCTTCTTCATGCATAGCGAGGTCGACACAGAGGTCGTTGATTATCGCGCTCAGATGTTTCGGCTGGAGTTTGTTCTAGGCGGTCAAAAGCGGGCCTACATCGTCGACTGCGTCAGGCAGCTTGCAAATGGTCTGGTCGAGTTGGTCGAGATCAAGAACGATCGTCGAGCCCTTCGGGAACCGGATTACGCACTGAAGTTGGAGGCGGTTCGAACGATCTGCGAGCGCATCGGCTGGCGTTTTCGGATCATCTTCAAGTCAAGTTTGTTCGAACCCGCTCAAGTCTATCGAAACATCTGCGACGCCCAGTCCTGGCGCTTTACGGAGTACACGAAGGCGGACGTATTCAAGGTCGCCCACCGACTGCAGGGAGGCGCTTCAATGCCGTTGGCCGAGCTCTCAGAGCATCTCGGCAATCCCGCTGTCGGTGCGGCCAAGCTGAAGGCGATGATGGTGGGGCGGATCGTCCGTCTCGACCTCTCGCGCTCCCTCAATCCGAACACCCCCGTCTCGCTGCTCAGCGATCCGATGGAGAACCAGCAATGACCGACATCCAGTTGAAGGCTGGCGAGCTTTGGGAGCTTGGCGGTAAGCGCCATTACCTCGAACAGGTGATGGGCGGCGGATTTCTCCTGTTTCGTTCCGAGCGCACCTCGGCCCCATTTCAGATCGAGCTTGATAGTGGCGAGAAGGTCTCGCCGACATTAGGCTGGCTCAAGGAGGAGTTCCTTGAAGGCAAGGTTCGGCGGCTGGACCGCCCGCTTGCGAGGAGCCAGCTCACGCGTCTGACCATGGATCGAGAAGACGACTACGACGCCATAATCGGGCGAGATCCTTAGCCATGTCCGGCTTTGACGAACTGGTCGGCGACCTCGACGATGCCGTTGAAGAAGAACTGTTGGACCCCGGCTGGCATCTGCCCGCCGGCGTCGATGGCGCCGCCGTTCCCGTTCAGATGGCGGTCGATCTTCCACGCATGATCGACCGCCTGGAAGCCGCCGCCTTCAACCTGGCGGACTCCCTCAGGGCCATGGCGGATCGGTCGACCGCCCCCACCGAGGCCGAGTGGGAGACCCGCTGCGGCAAGGGGGTCGAAAGGATCTTGGCCGCGGTGCGCGCCGCGCTTCCGACCGGCGTGTCCGCCTTCGCGCTTTTCCGCCTCATCGACGTGCGCGTCTCGACCCATGAGGACCTCGCCGCCGACTTCCGGCGCCTGGAGCTCGGTACGGCCTCGCCGTTGCCGGACGCCCTGCAGTCCAACCTCAGGGACCTGGTGGGCGGGGCGTCGCGCCGCCGCGGCGCGTTTCGGGCGCCCGCTCTGCGTCGCACCCTGCAGGACGATTTCGGGGCGGACCTGTTCGAGCCGAGGGAGTGGGGCCTCGGAGCCTATCGGGAGACGCTCGGCCGATCCCTCCGCATCGAGATCCCGGGTCGGGGGATCAGCGCGCCCGTCGAGAAGGTCGTCGTCTGGCCGAAAGCGCGCCTCCAGACGGCGACGCCCGAGCGCGACTTCGAGGATGAACTGCCGCGATGGAACGCCGATCAGCCCAAGGGCGACGTCGAGATCCGCAGCTTCCCGGCGGAAGGGCTGCAGCAGTGCATCCTCATCGCCGGGCCCGGGTTCGGGAAGTCCACCCTCATCAAGGCCCTCAGTGCCCAGCTCCTGGAGACGCCGATCACCCCCGTCGAGATCTCGCTGGGCGCGTTCGCCGAGGTGGACATGGCCGTCGTGGAGTTCCTCGAAGCCAAGGTGACCCGCGCCGTCGATGCCGCTTCGGAGCCCGCCGACCGGGTGCTGAGCCAGCTGATCGCCTGCGGCGTCCTGCGTCGCGGTCCCGATCGTCGCTATCAGTTTCCCTATCCGATCGTTCAGGAATACTTGGCCGCGGTCCACCTCGTGGACGCGCGGCCGGACGACGTGGCGGGGCGGATCGAGGACGTGGTCAAACGCCCTTGGGCCCAGGTCATCCAGTTCGCGCTCGAGTTGCTGCCGGATCCGTCGCCCCATGTGCGCGCCATGCTCGAGCGACCGGACGACGCCTTCTCGACGGGGCTACGCCTGATCGGACGTTGCGTCGCGAACGGCGCGGATGTCGAGCCGGCGCTGCGCCACGACATCGGGGCCCGGTTGGCCGCGCTCTGGCGCGACACCGAATACCGGCTTCGAGAACGGGTCGGCCGGGTGCTCGCCGACGCCTATTCCCGCCCGCTTCATCCGGAGGTTCGAAAACTCCTGGGGACCCGCTGGCTCCTGGGGACCGGCGGGGTGGAGATCATCGTGGCGCAGGAGGATCCCGACCTCACCCTGGAGGTGGTCGACGCCCTGCTCGAGGACGGTCTGGAGACCTTCATGAGCCTGCGCGGCCTCGAACTGTCGCTCAGGGCGCTTGGCCTGGAGGTGGCGGGCAGGGTCGCCCAGCGCGCACGCCGACAGGGGACGACGTCCGAGGAGTACGAGGGGCTGTCCGTCTTCCTCGACGCGCTCGAGCCCTTGCCCGATCCGCCTCAGAGCCTGATCGATCTGGCGTCCGACCTCTCCATCCCGCTGCACCTTCGCCTGTCCGCCCGCGCCGTCCTTCCCGACGCCCTAGACGCCGCGGCGGCCGCTACGGCGCTGTCCGCCCTGGCGAACGGCTACTGGAGGGACCGTTCGGCGGCCTTGAACCTTCTGGCCCGTGCGTCGGATCTGCCGGGCCTGATCGGCGACAGCCTGATCGATCCGGACGTCCCGAACCGGGCGAAGGCGCATCTGATCGAACAGCTCTCCTTCCTGGAGCGGAAGAAGGAGGAACGCGGCCGGATCGCGGGGCTACTGCTCCAGCGGGAGGGGCTCTCCCAGCGTCATCAGGATATTCTGCGGGTCTATCAGATGCGAACCGGCGATCGGGACGCATTGACGGTCCTGATCGACCGCATCGAGACGGCGCGGCACGACGTGGTCACCAACATCCTGGCGAGCCTGAACAGCGTGCCGGATCGCGCTCTCGGCGAAGCGGTCCTGGCGAAGGTGCGGTTGCGGCACGATCCGCCGTCCACCGTTCCCGGGCTTGCGGGCTCCGCGCTCACGGGGCTCACCCATGTCGTGGTTTCGGACGGCTGGAACAGCTACGCACTGGACGAGGCTCCCCGGCATCCCGCGTGGGCGGCGTGGCAGCCGATGTTCGACGACTGGATCGCGACCGAGGGCATGTCGGTCATGGGGCGGCTGCGACTCATCGAGCGCATGCTCGAGATACGACCCGCGAGGCTATGTCTATCAGGCCTGGGTGTCCGCCATCGCCTGGACCAGGCTGCGTCCGGGCGAAACCCTGCTCCTGGAGGTCGCCGACGACTACGCCACCCTGTCGGCCGGCGCGCTCGATCTCAGCCAGGTCAAGGATACGGCGGCCTCGGGCTCGGTCACCCTGCGCGATCCGGGCGTGGTCGCCGCGATCAACCGGCTCTGGCGTTTCCGGCAGGCCAACCCCGGCTTGGAGGTGTCTCTCGCATTTCTGACGACGGCGTCGCCGGGGCGGGAGCGCGGCCTGCCGTTCCCGGGCAGCGTGCCCGGCTTGGTCTATTGGCGCACAGCCGCGCGGGACGGGACGGACCTTGGGCCGCTGCGGGGCGCGCTGGCGCAGCTTCCGCTCGCGGAGGACCTCAAGGCCTGGCTCGAACAGGCCGACGATGCGGCGCTGCGCGCGACCCTGCTGCGTCCCCTCCGGTTCGCCTGCGCCGAACCGGCCCTGCCGGAGCTCGAGGTTCTGCTGGAGGATTCGCTCGCCCATCTCTGCTCCACGGCCGGCGCGCGCGGCGCGGATGTCCGAAGCCTGCGCAACGGGCTGCTGATCGAGGTGCTGCGCACCGCGGTCTTGCCGGACGCCGAGATGCGGCGGCTCGACCGCGATCAGTTGATTACGCGGATACTGGAGGCGGCGACGCCGGGGTTTCCGGACCTCGGGGGCGGATCGCTGTCCGGCGTGCTGGATCCGATCGACGGCCCGGCGGGCGATCGCAACCTCATCGGTCGGCAGGAGGCGACGCAGGCGCTGGCGGATCGCCTGGCGAACGGGCGCGGCTGGCTCTATGGACCGTCCGGCATTGGCAAGTCCGCCCTGGCGCGCACCCTCGCCGTCGGGGCGAACCGGCCCTGGTATTCGCTGGATCTGCGCGATCTGACCGGCCGAGCCGTCGCGACCCGCCTTCGGGCTGCGCGCCAGACGCTGTTCGCGACGGACGTCTGGGGCGGCCTGGTCGTCGAGGACCTCAACACAATCCCCGGCGGAAGCGTCAAACGTGAACTGGCGCTGCTGTTTGAACAGGCGCGCCTTGAGGACGCCCGCGTTCTGGTGACGGCCTATGCGCCCCCGCCGCCGAGCGTGACGGCGGAACTGGACCTAAGTCAGGACGCCGTCGCGGCGTCGCCGCGCTTCACGGAGGCCGAAACCGCGGCGCTGGTCGTCAGGGCGGGCGGCGATCCGGAAACTTGGGCTCGCCCGATCCACCTGTTCAGCGGCGTCGGCTATCCCCAGCTGACCGCCGCTCGAATATCCGCCCTCGGGGCCGCGGCCTGGCCGCGGGAGGAGCTCGGCCGAATGCTCGAGCCGGGCGCCGGGGTCGGGGTCGAGGCGGAGATGGATGGTCTGCGCCGGCAGCTTATCGCGGACCTGCCCCCGGGGGCATCCAGCCTGCTGTTCCGCGTGAGCCTGCTCGTCGGCGCGTTCGACCGGGACATGGCGGTGCGGCTGGGCGAGGCGACCCCCGCGATCGCGGAACCCGGGGCGGCGCTCGATCTTCTGACGGGCCCCTGGCTGGAGCCGGCGGCCGACGGCAGGCTGCGAATATCGCCGGTGCTCTCGGGCGCGGGGCTCAAGGTGCTGTCCGAAAGCGAGCAGACGCGGTTCCATGAGGCGATCGCCGAGTTCCTGGCCGCGCGCCGACCCGTCAGGACCGGAGACCTGCCTCAGCTCGTCCTCTCCGGCCTGCGGACGGGGTCGCAGAAGGCGCTCGGTCTGGTGGCGCGGCTCGCCCTGGGGGGGCAGCTGCCGGATTCGGTCCTCGGCCGCGGCCTCTATCCGCTCGCCTTCATGAAGACCGACGCGCCCCTGTCCGACCAGTTGATGATCAATGCGCCCCTGCGGGCCGCCCAGGTCAAGGTCGCGGCGCTCAACGGCATGGCCCGGCCCGCGATCGAGGCGTTCAGGGCGCTCGAGCGCGAGACGCCCGACGATGAGGTCGGAGGCGTCTTTCGGTTGGTTACGGTGTTCAGCCTGCTGACGGGACCGCTCGAGCTGTCGGCGTCCGATTGGCTCCCGCTGGTTCTGAACATTCCCGTCGATGCGGTCGACCGCACCGCGGCCCTGCTGGCGAAGGCGGAGGCTGAACTCGCCCACCAAGCCGGAGGCGCAAGTCCCGAGGACGCCGGCGGGAGCCGGGTGCCGGGTTTCGACGCGCTCGTTCGGCCCGTGACGGATTTCGGCGCCTTCCTCTTCACCTTCCGCGCCCACAAGATGCTGGGCCTGGAGGATCTGGAGAGCCTGATCGACCAACTCGAGGTCGTCGAACCCGCGCGGCGCAACGTCCTCCTGGCGGGGGAGGGGCTGAACCGACACTCGGACAATCGCCAGACCCTCGTCCAGAACGCCTGGCTGGCTGAAACCCGGCGTGAGGACTTCAACGCCCGGTCGGCGGCGGACCGTCTAGACCGTCTGGGCCAACGCTTGGCGGCCTGGCCTGACCCCGTGTTCGCGCGTGAAGCCCACTGTGCGCGGATCGTCATGCTGTCGGAATACGCCGACGCGCCGCTCGAGGCGCTGGCAATGGTGGAGGCGGCGCTGGAGGGGGCTCCGACCGACGCGCGGATGCGTCGCGAGCGGGTCAAGATCCTGATCCAGCTCAAGCGGTTCGACGAGGTCGCCGCCGACTCGGTGCGCCTGCTCGAGGACATGGCGAGCGGCGACCGGGTCGAGCAGGTCTTCGCGGCCCGGGACGTCGCGATCGCGATCGCGGAGACCGGGAACCTCGCGGCGGCTGCCGACCAGTTCGAGGCGGCGGCGACGATCGCCATGGAAGGCGTGTCGCTCGGCGCCCTCGCGCTGAGGCTCGAGGCCGATGCAATTCTCCTGCGGTGGCGTCTAGGCGCGCGCGGCGCGGCGCTCGACACGGCGCGAAACCTGCTCGAGAGAGCCGATGCGACCATGCCGGACCTCACCGACGAAAGCCGCGCGGACCTCGGGCGAGGCCTGTATGCGATGGCCGAGGTCTTCCATCAGGACATGACCGCGCCCGGATGGGACAAGGGTTTGTCCATGGTCGGGGTCGCCAGCCGCGGCGGGGCGAAGGACGGCGACGCGCTCGCCCCGGTCCCGATGATCGCCTGGTATCGCCTCGCGGAGGTCGAAAGCGCGCTGGGCCTCGACGTGGGTCTGGAGCGCGGCCTCCAGGCGCGACGCGCCGGTGGCGTTCTGACGGCGTTCGAGATCGTCAGGCTGGGACGCGGGAGCTGGGACGGGATCGGGTCGGCCGACCCCGAGATCGCGGCGGCCGCCGTCGTCGAGCGCGGATGCGGCTGGGCCTGGCTGAGAACCATGCCGGCCTCCGAGCGGGACACCGCCGCGCAGATGTCGACGCTCGTCCCGGCGGTCCCCTGGGCCGGCGATCTGGACCTCACCGACGCCAACCAGCGGGTCTACGCCGCCCAGGCCCTGACGGTCGCGCTGGCCCTCGCCCTCGCGCGTGGGGAGGCGGACGGAGAAACCCGGCTGGCGGCCTCGTCGAACGCGGAGACCTCCGGCCTCGCCGCCTTGATCGCCGGACTTCCCGAGGTTTCGGCGAGCGTCGAGGCCTATGGGTCCGATCTCTCCGCCCTCTGGGCGATCCGGCGTCTCGCCGCCGACGACTATGATGTTGGCGAGCTGTTCGTGATCACGGCCCATCTGACTCACTGGGTGTCGCAGATCGGCGGGGGCGGGGCGGTGGCGGCGGCGGTCGGGCCCGTGCTGGCGCGGTGTTGGCGGCAGGTCGCCACCGAGCGATCCTTCAGCCTGACGGCACCTGCCCTAGCCCGCCCCGCCATCCTGCAGGCGACCCTGGAGGTCCGCACCCTGGGCGGCCTGGCGCGGCTCCTGGTGGCCGCGCACCCCTGGGTCTCTGTCAGGGTCGCGCCGGACACTGTGGGGGTCTGGCGCGAGCAGGCCCTTACGGGATGAGGTCGGGCGGCTGAACCGAAGTCGCTAGAGCGCACCCTCGCGGGCGAGTTCGCGGACCCGGCTCAGGGTAGCCTTGATCGCGGCGACATAGCTTTCGCATGGTTTCGGCCTGCAGGCGTACCGCTGCTGACGCTTCCAATGTCTCGTTTGTGCAGGATCACCAACGGCTGCTGATGGCGCACCGCAGACCCTGGGTGAGTGCCGCCTAGTAGCTAGTTGCGAACGATTCTCGCATTGCGCCGTTCTTAAGTGGTTTTGCGCCGGTGCTAACTGGTCCTGACAGCGGCGAGAACCCAGGTCGTTGACAACCTCATACAGTATGTCGCATACACTGTGCGTCACACACTATGTGGCGGCAAGTGAGGCGCGGCGTGGACAAGGACCTGTTCGAGACGATGCGGCTGGAGCTGCGGCGCGGGTCGCTGGTGCTGGCGGTGCTCGCCTGCCTGCGGACCGAACGCTACGGCTACACCCTGCGTCAGGCTCTGGCGGCGGACGGGCTGGAGATGGAGGAATCCACCCTCTACCCCCTGCTGCGTCGCCTGGAGGGGCAGGGGCTGCTGACCAGCGAGTGGCGCGAGGAGGAGAAGCGCAAGAAGCGCTTCTACGTCCTGTCGTCCGGCGGCGAAGCCATGCTGGCCGCCCTGACCGACGAATGGCGCGGCATCAACGCATCGCTGGACCGAATGCTGTGAAATCCCGGGGGAGGAAGACCGAAATGGACGTGATCGAACGCTATCTGGAAGCCGTGGCGGCCCAGCTGTCGACCGAGGACCGCGAGGACATCGTCGCCGAGCTGCGCGACCTGATCCTGAGCCGGGTCGAGGCGCGCGAGGAGGAACTGGGCCGGGCGCTGAGCGACGAGGAGAAGGAGGCGATCCTGCACGAGATCGGCCATCCGCTGGTGGTCGCCGCCCGTTATCGCAAGGGACCGGATTCGCTGATCGGGCCGGAGCTGTTTCCATATTGGCTGTTCGGGGCCAAGGCGGGGCTGATCGTGATCGCAGCGGTGCAGGCGCTGGGCCTGCTGGTCCATGTGCTGGGCGATACGGCCAATTTCGGCCAATCGATCGGTCAGGCCTTCAACGGCTTCTTCTCCGGCGCCCTGACCCTGCTGGGGGCGCTGACCCTCGCCGGGGCGATCATGGAGCGCTACGACATCAAGCCGACCTGGCTGACGAAATGGCGGGTGCGCGACCTGTCGGCCTTTGGTCTGGCCGACCCGGCGAAATGGGGGGCGTCGATGGCTGGAAGCGATAAGGCCAAGGCCGAATGGCTGCCCAAGGGCGCCAAGGTCTGGGGCGTGCGCGCCGAGACGCCGCGCGCCGCCGAGGCCCTGTGGTCCTTCATCGCCAGCGCCGTCTTCATCCTGTGGTGGATCGGCGCGATCCGCTTCACCGGCATCGGCGACTTCGCCCTGCGCGGCGGCGACGTCAGCGTGGCGGCGGCGCCGATCTGGTCGCTGCTGTTCGGACTGATCCTGGCCTGGGCCGTGGCGGGCATGGCGGTGGACGGCGTCACCCTGTGGCGACCGGAGGCGCGGCGGTTGCAGGCCCTGCTGAAGATCCCGGTGGCGGCGGCGGGACTGTGGATCGGCTGGCGGCTGTTCCAGGCCGGTCACTGGGCCACCCTGACGCAAGGCGATCAGACGGCGCGGGTCATGGGCGCCTCGCCGATCCACATGGACTTCGACGCCATCCACGCCATTCCCGAGGCCCAGCGCGGCCTGGCCGAGACGGCTTTGACCCTGGGCACGGTGCTCAACTGGGTGCTGGCGATCATCATGCTGTGCCTGGCGGTGGACATCCTGAAGGCCTTGTGGCGACTGGTGACAACGCGGGACTGATGGACGCGGCGCCGCCATGTCCGAAAACCGCGAGACAGGGCGACGGCGAGGGATCATGTTGCGGGCATGGAAATCGCCCGCGACAGTCTGGATCAGGAGGCCTGCTACCGGGCCGTCCTGACGCGCGATCCGCGCTTTGACGGGCGGTTCTTCACCTGCGTGAAGACGACGGGAATCTATTGCCGTCCGGTCTGTCCGGCGCGGACGCCCAAGCGGGAGAACATGAACTTCGTCGCCAGTGCGGCGGCGGCTGAGGAGGCGGGGTTTCGCGCCTGTCTGCGCTGTCGACCCGAAACCGCCCCGGATATGGGGGCATGGCGCGGCACCTCGAATACGGTCAGCCGAGCTCTGGGTCTGATCGAGGCGGGGGCTCTCGATGAAGGCGACGTTGATGCTCTGGCCGCGCGGCTGGGCGTCGGTGAACGCCACCTGCGCCGCCTGTTCCGACAGCATCTGGGCGCCGCCCCGGTCAGCGTGGCCCAGACGCGGCGCGTGCTGCTGGCCAAGGCCCTGATCCACCAGACCGATCTGGCCATGGCCGAGGTGGCTCTGGCCTCCGGCTTCGGCAGCGTGCGGCGCTTCAACGAGACGTTTCAGTCGCTCTATGGGCGGCCGCCGTCGATGCTGCGGCGACGGGCGGAGAAGGCGGGCGACGGAGGCGTGCGGCTGAGCCTGCCCTACCGTCCGCCCTATGAAATAGACGCGATGCTGGCGGATCTGGCCGCGCGCGGCGAGACGGTCGAGGATGGGATCTGGCGACGCGCGCTGACGCCCGATGTGGATGGCGCGACCGGCGAGGTCTCGGCCCGGTTCGAGAGCGGGAACCGGCTGGCGGTCACGGTGGCGGCCTCGGACCTGAAGGCTCTGCCCGGTATTCTGGCGCGGGTGCGGCGGGTGTTCGACCTGTCGGCGGACCCCGAGGCGATCCAGCGCGATCTGTCGGTTGATTCCTTGTTGGCGCCGCTGGTGCGGGCGCGGCCCGGCCTGCGGCTGCCGGGCGACTGGATCGACACCTCGCCGAATGGGGCCACGGATATGGCCAGCGACCGGCTGGATGACGAACGGCTGAAAGCGAGAGCCGAGCAATGGCGGCCCTGGCGGGCCTATGGCGAGCTGCACCTGCGGGAAGCGGGGATCGACAGTGTGCGGATCATGGAGAGCGACGATGAAAAAGACGCAGCCTGAAACCTTTACGCTGGACCGCCTCGGCTCGCCGGTGGGCGAGGTCTTGCTGGTGACGGACGCCGAGGGCGCGGTGCGGGCCTTCGACTTTGTGGACTATGAGGCGCGGATGCGAAAACTGCTGACCCGCCACTATGGCGAGGTCGTGCTGACGTCGGGCCGGGCGCCCGAGACGGTGCGCGCCGCCATCGCGGCCTATTTTGGCGGCGACGCGAAGGCCCTTGACGGGATCGCGGTCAGGACGGGAGGCACCGACTTCCAGCGGTCGGTCTGGGCCGCGCTGCGCACCATTCCGGCGGGCGAAACCTGGTCCTATGGCCAACTGGCCAGCGCCATCGGCAAACCCAGCGCCGTGCGCGCCGTGGGCCTGGCCAACGGGGCCAATCCGGTCGGCGTCATCGTGCCCTGTCACCGCGTCGTCGGGGCCAACGGAACCCTGACCGGCTATGCGGGCGGGCTGGAGCGCAAGCGCTGGCTGCTGGCCCATGAAAAGGCCGGGGCGGGAACAGAGCAGGGCGCTTTTGCGCTAGACTAGGGCGCCTCTTCTCCGGCGCGCTCCCGGAGCCATTATAATGAACCTGCCCAATGGGGCTTTCGTCGCTGTCGTTGACGGCGAGAAGCTGAACCTGTTCCGCAACACCGGACACCTTCTCGACATCCAGTTGCAGTCGGTCGAGGCGCCTGAAATCCCCGAACGCCTGTCGGGCGCGCCGGGCCGCCGCTCCAGCGAGGCCAACCCCGACAACGACACCCAGGCCGAGGACGGCTTCGCCATGGGCGTGGCCGAGGCGCTGAACCACATGGCCCTGACTAACAAGCTGGAGGCCCTGATGGTGGTCGCCGCGCCCAAGACCCTGGGTCAATTGCGCAAGCACTGGCACAAGGCGTTAGAGGAAAAACTGGTCGGCGAAATCGCCAAGGACCTGACCGGCCGCCCGCCGGAAGCCGTGGCCGAGGCCATCAGCAAGGCCTGAGCCTAGGCCGCCCCGTCCAGGAACAGGCGGCAGGCCGGATTGTCGGTCTCGTCCACGTAAGGATAGCCCAGACCGTCCAGCGCGGCGGTCAGGGCCGTCGCCTGATCCGGCGGGACGCTGATCCCGGCCAGCACCCGGCCCACGTCGTCGCCGTGATTGCGGTAGTGGAACAGGGTCAGGGCCCAGGCGGGCTGCAAACTGTTGAGGAAACGCAGGAAGGCGCCGGGGCGCTCGGGGAACTCAAAGCGCAGCAGCCGCTCGTGCGGCAGGCCAATGGTGCGCCCGCCGACCATGTAGCGGACGTGCAGTTTGGCCGTCTCGTTGTCGCTCATGTCCTCGACGGCGTAACCGTCGGATTTGAGGCGGGCGATCAGGTTCTCGCGCTCGGCGGCGCCGTCGCGCAGGCCGACCCCGACGAAGATCTGCGCCCGGCCGTCGCCGGACCAGCGGTAGTTGAACTCCGTGACGGAGCGGCCGTCCAGCGCTTGCAGGAAGCGGTGATAGTCGTCGCGGCGGTCGGGCATGGCCACGGCCAGCAGGGCCTCGGCGCCCTCGCCGATCTCGGCCCGTTCGGCGACGTGACGCAGGCGGTCGAAGTTGACGTTGGCGCCCGAGTTGATCGCCACCAGGGCGCCCGCGCCCGGATGGCGCGCGGCCCAGACCTTCATCCCCGCCAGGGCCACGGCGCCCGAGGGCTCGGCCACGGCGCGGACGTCGTCGAAGATGTCCTTCACCGCCGCGCAGATCGCATCTGTGTCGACCAGGACGATGTCGTCCAGCAGGTCGCGGCACAGGCGGAAGGTCTCGTCGCCTGCGCGGCGCACCGCCACCCCGTCGGCGAACAGGCCGACCTGGTCCAGGGTGACGACATGGCCGGCGTCGATGGCGCTTTTCATCGTGGGCGCGTCGGCGGGTTCGACGCCGATGATCTTCGTCTCGGGGCGCAGGAAGCGGACGATGGCGGCCACTCCCGCCGCCAGACCGCCGCCGCCGATGGGGATGAAGACGGCGTCGATGGGGTCCGGGTGCTGGCGCAGGATTTCCAGTCCCACGGTGCCTTGGCCGGCGATGACGTCCGGGTCGTCGAAGGGGTGGACGAAGGCGGCGCCGGTGTCTTTCTCAAGCGCGCGGGCATGGGCGTAGGCGTCGTCGAAGCTGTCGCCGTGCAGGACCACGTTTCCACCCAGCGCCTTGACCGCCGCCACCTTGATGCCCGGCGTCGTGGTCGGCATGACGATGGTCGAGACCGCGCCGCGCCTGGCCGCCGCCAAGGCCACGCCCTGAGCATGATTGCCTGCCGAGGCGCAGATGACGCCGCGCGCCAACTCGGCTTCGCTCAGGGCGGCGATCTTGTTGTAGGCGCCGCGAATCTTGAACGAGAAGACCGGCTGCAGGTCTTCGCGCTTCAGCAGGGCGGGGCGGTCCAGCCGCGCCGACAGCCGCTTCAGCGGGTCCAGAGGGGTTTCCTCGGCCACGTCATAGACGCGGGCGGTCAGGATGCGGCGGACGGTATCTTGCACGAAATTCTCGGAGCGACGCGAGGGGGAGGATCAATCGACCTCTCGTCTAGGGCAGAAGTCGTTGTCAGGGGAAGACCCTTGCGTATCTGAGCGGCGGCGCTGCCGACGGCGCATGGTATTTACCCGGGTAATAATTTCCGCTAATTAAATCCGGGTAAAACAAAGGGAGGCGTCCATGACGTCCGCAGATCGCAAGGCGCTTATCAACGACTATAAGGACCGTGAAACCATCGCCGGGGTGTTCGCCGTCATCTGTTCCGCCACCGGCCGCGCCTGGGTGGGCCAGAGCCGCCACATCGACACCCAGCAGAACGGCCTGTGGTTTTCCTTGAAGATGGGCGGCAGCCCCTTCCGGTCGTTGCAGGCCGAATGGACCGCCCACGGCGCCGACAGCTTCCGCTTCGAGCAACTGGACCGGCTGTCGCCCGACCTGTCCGACATGGCGCGCAAGGATGAGCTGAAGAGGCGGGCCGCCCTGTGGATCGCGCGGCTGGAGGCGGAGGCGCTGTAGGCGGCGTTCGTGCCCTTTTTCCTTGCGCCCTGTGCGGAACGGCCTACATTGCGCCTGCTTATGCTAACTTTGAGCATAAGTCGGAGCGGCGCAAACAGCCGCAGGGAGCGATGAAGATGGCGGACGGCGCTTTCGGCCTGTCAGAGGAACTGGCGCGCGAGACCGCTCCCGTGTGGGAGAAGGTCAAGGGTCTGGTGACGCCGCTGGAGTGGCCGGAACAGGCGAAGCTGATCAGCGAGATCAATGCGCTGAAAAAAGAGCGCGACGCCGTCATCCTGGCCCACAACTATATGACGCCCGAGATCTTCCACGGGGTCGGCGACTATGTCGGCGACAGCTTGGGGCTGGCCAAGGAGGCCGCGAAGTCGAAGGCGAAGGTGATCGTCCAGGCGGGCGTGCACTTCATGGCCGAGACGTCGAAAATCCTGTCGCCGGAAAAGACCGTCCTGATCCCCGATCTGCGCGCGGGCTGTTCGCTGGCCTCGTCGATCACGGGGGGCGACGTGCGCCTGATCAAGCAGCGCTATCCGGGCCTGCCGGTCGTCACCTATGTCAACACCACCGCCGACGTGAAGGCCGAGACTGATATCTGCTGCACCAGCGCCAACGCCGTCCAGGTGGTGGAATGGGCGGCCAGGGAGTGGGGCGTCGACAAGGTCATCCTGATCCCCGACGAGTTTCTGGCGCGTAACGTCGCGGCCCAGACGAATGTCGGCATCATCGCCTGGAAGGGCCGCTGCGAGGTGCATGAGCGCTTCACCGCCGACGACATCGCCGAGATGCGCGTCGCCTATCCGGGCGCCGAAATCTTGGCCCACCCGGAATGCCCGGAAGAGGTGCTGGCGGCGTCGGACTTCGCCGGATCGACGGCGGCGATGATCGACTATGTGACGGATCGCAAGCCCAAGCAGGTGGTGATGATCACCGAGTGCTCGATGGCCTCGAACGTCAAGGGCGACGTGCCCGGCGTGGATTTCATCGGCCCGTGCAACCTGTGCCCGCACATGAAGCGCATCACGCTGGAGAACATCCGCGACTGCCTGAAATACATGCAGTTCGAGGTGACGGTTGAGCCCGAGATGGCCGAGCGCGGGCGTCTGGCCGTGCAGCGGATGATCGACCTGCCGCCGCCCGCCATCCCGGCGCGCTATGACCTGATCAAGGCCAAGCACCATGTCGATGTGGAGCTGATCTGAGGTGCTGCGGCGATGCGGCCCGTTGCGGGCCGGTCGCTGCAAGCCCAGTTCGACGCCATGAGCGACATCGACAACACCACACGCCGTCCCGGTCCCTGGGACCTGCCGCCGGAACAGGCGGCGCCCGAGCCGGTGCGCGCGCGCCCGTCCGCGCCGCTGGAGGACAAGGGCCAGCATCCGGGCTGGGCCATCGCCTCGACCCTGCTGATGGCGGGCTTCCTGTGGTGGATCACGGACAGCGTCATCGTGGCGGGAGCGGTGCTGTTCGGCCTGTTCGTGCATGAATACGGGCATGTGCTGGCGATGAACAAGCTCGGCATGGGGCCGGCGCGCATCTACATCATTCCCTTTCTAGGCGGGCTGGCCAAGGCGCAGCGCAATCCGAAGACTGAGTGGCACGGTGTGCTGGTGTCGCTGGCGGGACCGGCCTTTGGTCTGATCGCCATGATCCCCTTCGTGGCCGTCGGGCTGGCGTTGAAGTCGCCCGAGTGGCTGATGGGGGCCTTCTTCATCGCCATGATCAATCTGGTGAACCTGCTGCCCGCCCCGCCGCTGGACGGGTCCAAGGCGCTCGGTCCGGTGCTGACGCGGGTGCATCCGCGCCTGGAACAGGTGGCGCTGCTGGCTGTCGGCGGTCTGGCCGTCTGGTGGGGTCTGTCGACCGGGCGGTTCATTCTGGCGGTCTTCCTCGGCATCGCCGTGTTCAGCCACCTGAAGCGCGGCGTCTGGCGTGCGGCCTGGGGTCAGTTGAGCTGGCCTGAGGCGGGGCGAAGCCTGGCTCTCTATCTGGCGACGGCGGCGGTCTGCGCAGCGGCGGCGATCGGCGCCCTGCTGCCCCTGACCGGCGGGGCGGTCGAGCCGGCCTTCGACATGGGCTTGCGATTCATCGGCGTGGGAGGCCGCTAAAGCCATGGCGCGCATCCGGCATGACGGGCCGCTGATCATCGGCGGCGGACTGGCGGGGCTGTCCGCCGCGCTGGAGGCCGGGCCGGCGAAAGCTCTGGTGGTCACGCCGGAGCCCCTGCTGAACGCCTGTTCCTCGGCCTGGGCCCAGGGCGGGCTCGCGGCGGCGCTGTCGCCGAAGGACAGCGCGGTCCTGCACGCGAAAGACACTGAAGGGGCGGGCGCCGGTCTGGTGGAGCCGGAGGCCGCGCGCGCCCTGACCGAGCGCGGGCGCGAGACGGTGGAATGGCTGGCCTCGCTGGGCGCGCCGTTTGATCGGGACGAGACGGGCGGATTCTCCGTCAGCCTAGAGGCGGCGCACAGCCTGCCGCGCGTGGCGCGGGTCGGGGG
>NZ_JACARP010000084.1:0-21629 GCF_013386595.1 Brevundimonas sp. P7753
GGCTGGGGCTTCATGGCGGGGGGTGAGGGCGTCCAGCGAAATGAAGTGCGTCGGCTCCCAATCTAGGCCGCCATTGCCCCCGTCCACGGCCCAATAGTGGCCGCCGTGGTCCGCCTCGGCCTTCTGAGCCATGGCGACGTTTTCGCCGTCCGTGGCGATCCCATCGGCCCACATAGGAACGTCGGTCGCAGCCATGACCACCCCCTCCCGCGCTGGGGCTTCCGGCCCGTCATACCCGCCGACCTCCTCAACGCTCGCGGCCAGATGCGCGAGGTAGGACAGTTCCTCAGCCTCAGGTCCGGTCGTGGTGTCGATCAGCTTTTCGATGCGCTCATAGACCGCGCGACCGACTTCCAGTTCAGCGCAACCGATGGTGTTGAGCGCTGGGGCTTCCGGGGATAGGGCGGCTTCCCATTGCGGGAACTCACGCCAGCCCATCAGAGCGTCGCCTTGCGTCAGAAGGGGGCTGTAGGTCGGGCCATCGTCGCCCTCGCTGTCGCTATGCCAGCCTGTGACGTTTCGGCTCTCGTTGTCGTCCTCAAACCAAAGCGGGACGGCGTTCATGTAGAACGCTGAGAACGTCACCACCTTCTCACCGTCAGCGCGCTTCACAGCGACGATGCGGTAGGCGTGTTCGCCTTTCTTCGCCTCGGGGACTTCGGTCGGGCTACGCCACCCACCCGCCAGCGATGACGGGGCGGGGGCGGACAGACACGACAGTTCAGACATGACACCGTGGATGGCGTCGGTGATCAGTTCGCGCTCCTTGTCGGTCGGCATGTAGCCGCCTTCATCGCCGCGAAACTCATAGCCGCCGACGTATTCCTCAACGTCAAATCCGACGATGGCCGAAGCTCCCGTCCGTCCTCGCACTTCGGACAGGCTGTGAACCATCCGGGGTTCCACGCGCAGCCACAGCCGCAATAGTTCAAGACACCCATCACAGCGCCCCCTCGGCGTTGCGGGTCTCGCCTGCCGTAGCCTTGGCGCGGAGTTCGTTGTGAACCTCCATGTGATGCGCCCGGCACAGCCACCGCACGTCCAGAGGACGGCTATAATCGTCGTGGTGAGCATCAACCCGCGTCGCTGAACAGACCTCACACACGCCTTTCACCAGGTCGCCACGGAGCAAGGCGTTTCGCACCGATCGCCGCGCATCGTGATGTTCTTTGAGGGAATGATCCGCCCGATAGCGACGCTGATTTTCGGCGCCCCTGGCACGCTCTTCATCCGTGATCGGGTTTCGGGCGCGCCAAGCCTTGTAGATGGCCGACTGTTTGGCCCGATATTCTGGGCATCGCCGCCGCCTTTCGCTGAGCGCTCTCCAATACGCCCTGCGCTCTTCAGAACCAGGAACCCACGTGCTCTTTGCGCCGGAGTGAGGAACGGAGGTCATGCTGCCACCTCGAAAAGCTGGCGCTGCGATAGGCGCTCAGGGGGCCATGCCAGCGTGCGGCGGGCGGCCATGTCGTCCCAGCGGCCAGCCGCTTGCTGCACGCCCCACAGGTAACGATCCCCGAGGGATTTGAGACGGTTGTGATTGCGGGCGATGTCGGTGCTGTCAGCCGAGGTGATCGGCCAGTCGCAACCCGGCTTCAGGAGCTGGAGGCCACGGAAGAAGTGGATCGGCGGAATGGAGCCGAAAGCGGCATGGATGGCGTTGAACAGATCATCCATGCGCTCGCAGAAGGGCGCCGACAGGATGTCGCGATACTCGCCCGTGGCTCCGACGCAGAGGCGCCCGAACCGCTCAAGCAGCGCGACCGCCCGATGGATGGGCTCGTCGAGGTGATAGACCGGAACGCCATGGTCGCGCAGATCGGCGGGCCACTCGCGAATGAAGTAGTCCAGCTCCTGCGTGCCGGTGCCGATGGGGTCGGGGATGACGGCCCATGAGCAGCGCCCGTCGAGGCACCAGCGGCGGCAGAAGTCGTAATAGGCTTGCCAGTAGGCGTCGCTGAACTCGGTCCCCTTCATCCATGCGGAGAAGATGCCGTTGTCCGCAAACCATGACCGGGCGTTGGCGTCGATCCACTCGACCTGATCAGGCCGGTAGTAGGAGACGCAATAGTCCCGGAAGCCCAGCGTCTGGAGGACTGCATTCGGGGTGATCGGGGTGCCATGATAGGCGGCCTTCGCGAGATAAGCCGCGCCACCTGATGCATCACCGCCGGGCACGGAGGCCTCTTGGCCGGAGTGAACACCAACCATCAGGCTTTCCCCTCTTGAGAGCGGCGAAGGATCGCTTCCGCTGCTGTGGTGTCGCCAGAGACGGCGTAGAGCGCCTGGCACAGGTCGAAGGGGTCGATGCCGAGGGCGTGCCAGAAGGCCAGCTCGGCGCCGGAGTGCTGGCGCTCATGGCAGGGACGGCAGAGGGGCGTGGTCCATCGGTCGGACGGCTTCTCGGCCTTGCCGGTGGGGCGCTTGCCGATGGTGATGTCCCCTGCCCTCAGGTGCGCGGCGTCACAGGGGCCAGCGATCCGACAGGCAGCGCACGGCAGCCGGCGGATGAAGGCCAGGTGGCGGTTGTCGCGTTCCCGCGGCTGGCGCTGGCCTGGGCCCTCAGGACGGAACGACCGGGACCGGATATGGCCAGGGGCGTAATGCTTGCGCTTCAAGGCCCGCTTCTCTTCGCGCAGGCGCGTGAGGTCGGCGTTGATCTGGAACAGCGACCGGCTCATGCGGCTTGATCCAAGCGGTGGTCTTGCACGGTGGTCATGCGCGAGTGCTTGAGCAGGCGAACCCGCTCCTTCTCGCCGACCGGGCTGAGGATGACTGTGAAGGGCCGCGCCGGCACGTCGCGCTCCGGCCATGCAGCGGCCTGCTGCGTGACCCAGAGGAGACCTTCGGCGACCATGCTGAGGATCAGGGCTTCGGAGTAGCGCGGGGCGTTCTTGCTGCTGCCGACCGGCTGATCCTCCAGGCGGAACGGCACGCCCGCGAAGGCGCAGCGCATCATCCGCTGATACGGCCTGACGGTGGTCAGGAGGGCGGCTTCGTCCGCTGTGAGGACGCGGATGTCCTGCTCGGCAATCATGCCGCTTCCTGACTTGCGGTTTCGACGTAGCGGGTCTGGAGCTTGCGGCCGATGGCGCGGCGGAAGTTGAACGGGCAGGCCTTGAGGCCCAGGCCGTTCTCGACCTCCAGCATGGCGATCTGCCCTTCGGTCGTGGCGAGATCGACGCGGCGCTCGAAGGCCTCGGCCCAGCCGCGCCAGTCGGTGGCGGTCAAGTCTTCGGGCAGGAACAGGCGTTCAGACCAGTCCACGTCCTCGACGTACTCGGGCAGGCTGTAGGGTCCGACCTCTTCGACGACAGCCGGCGGCGCGGCGCGCTGGACGGGCGGGGGCGCCGGGGTGGCGAGATTCTGGTTGTCGTTCAGCCAGGTCAGGGCCGCGCACAGGCGCTGGGCGAAGACCTCGGCATCTTCGACATAGGCCGAAAGGTAGATGACCGGCACCCCTGCCCCGCCCGGCTCGCGGGCGCCGTCGATGCGGACGGTCGTGGGTCCGAACAGGTCGATGTCGCGCTTCGGCGAGCCGGTGCTGACGATGGAATAGAACTCGCGCATCAGGCCAGCGCCCACCAAAAGCAGGCGACGAAGCCGAAGCAGACAGTGCCTTGGAGGGCCATGACGAAGACACGGGTTGCCCGTCCTGCAGTGGCCGATGCGGCCTTGTGGCGGCGTGCCTGGCGCTGGGCCTCGGCGGCTTCACGCTGGATCAGATTGCACTCGCGCTCGGCGCGTCGGTCGCGAACAGCTTGCCAGTTCGGATGGAAGCCTATGCCCAGCGGATGCGGGCGTATGTCGATCAAGGCGTCTTGGGCCACGGGCGTCTCCCCCTTTGGTGTTGGGAGAAGGTTCACACCGTTTGAACCGACCGTCAAGAGATTAGTTCACACCATTTGAACCCACGTCCGCGATTGACGCATCGCCTATCGACTCCCCTTCGCGGGTCGGCGATCAGTATGCGTTAACTTCTGAGGGCGGGATGAGGAAGGCTCGGACCTACCATGTGGCGCAGTTCAAGCGCCGTCGCGGGGCTCTCGCCGCTGGCGAGCTGCTGACCTTTCCTAACGAAGACGCAGCGTTTCGCAGGGGCAAGGCCATGATGGGCCGCGTCGATGGCCTGGTCTTCTTCAAGATCGAGTGCGGTGAGGATGGGGACGTTTGGAGCGAGGTTGAGTTGCTGGCGACAATCGGCGACGTGCCACCAGAAGCGGACGAGGCAGCGTGACTTCACTCGACATTAGCGAACGACGTGATACCAGTTTTGCAGCGCGCAACAGGGGGTTGGGCGTCACTTTAGATCCTGGGGGATCCTATGAAGAAGCTCATCATCGTGGCGGCTCTAGTCGTCGCTGCAACCACGACGGCCGCCTGCGCCACCAAGCGCTATCCGATCGCAACGCAATGGTCGGCTGCAGAAGCCGAAGCCATGGACTGCAATGCTCTGCGCCTTGAGTTGGTCCGCGCCAACCAGGTTCAGACCCAGATCGCCGAAACCGCCGACTTCGATTGGCGCTCGGTGGCCGGCTTCCTCGGTGACTACGGCATCGGCAACGCTATGGCGAAATCGGACGCCGACAAAGCCATCCGTGGTCGCGTCGCCGGTATCCAAGAGGCACAGCGCAACAAGCAGTGCCCGGTCGCGTAGGGGGAGTTGCCGTGAAACTGACCAACTGGTTCTTGAACTTCGACTTTAGCGGACGTGCGCGCCGCTCGCATACGTGGGCGAACTGGTTCGCCTGGCTCGCAGTTTGGCTTGTCGTCTGGGGCATTGTCATGGGGATCGCCAGCGCCGGCGTCGCTGCCGACGAAGCTACTGGCCCCGACGGAACGTCGGCCGCCTCCGGGGCACTGGGCGGCGTTGCGATGCTCATGCTTTTCGGCACATGGGCGCTCGCTTTCATCGACAGCATGGCCATGAACTTCCGCCGCGCCCACGATACGGGCCGGAGTGGCTGGATCTGGCTGTTGCTGCTTATCCCGCTCGTGAACCTGCTGCCGCTCTACTGGCTACTGATTGAAGACAGCCAGCAGGGGCCGAACAAGTATGGCCCGCCTGTGAAGCAATTCTACGAGCCCGGTAAAGCGGCGGCTTAGGTCGGTCCTTCAACCATCCAGCGGCGGCTCCATCTGGGGCCGCCGTTTTCGCATCCGAAAGCAAAACGGCCCGGCGAGAACGTCCGGGGGGGATCATTCTGCAAGCCAGGCCGCTGATCCCCGAAAGGATACGGCCATCATAGGCTGGAGCCGCACGCGGGCAAGCTGCTATGGTCGCGCCATGGAAGCGCTGACCGTAAAGTCCCTCGCCGCAGCCCCGACCTTGGATGAAAGCCACGGGCTGTTCAGGTTCGAGACCGAGGAGGCGGGGCGGATAGCCCTAGCCATCCCGCGCGAAAAGCTGCCTGGTCTCGCAGGCCTCGCCATTGCCTACGCGACGAAGCAGACGCCCGGCATCTCGGCCGAGCGGAACGTCACCGCCCTAGAGATCGACGGCTTTGATCTGCTGGCCGACGACATGGGCGGCGCCGTTATTTCGTTCCTGATCGAGGGCGTCTCGCATCAGCTCCCTTTCCATCTGACGGCAGAAGCTGTGGCGGCGCTGAAGCAGCAATTGGCGCTGGTCTGACAGCAAAAACCCCGCCCGGTGAGGGGCGGGGATTGGGACTCTTCACGCGAATTAATTCCTATGGCATCATGTCGGCATGACCGAAGCTGAGGCCAGAGAGATCGTCGTCACGCCGGAAATGCAGCGAGTGGGCTGGGCCGCCTGTGAAGAGATCAGGGTCGTTCAGCGCGACTGCTACGACGAATACGATGGCCTCAAGGCCGCATTCCCATTGATGTTGAGGGCGTGGCTGGAACAGGGCGCGCCGGGCTGGTCTGCTTCAACAGGAAGCTCAGAAGCTGCACGGTGATTTCGAAGCGCCAGCGGGGGTCCGTAAGGCGCTCGTCTCGCCGCCCGAGATCCAGGCCTAACTGACTCACCCGGCCAGCATGCTTGCTGTGGACCATAAGCCCTCTAGAGGGATCGTCTCCGCATGATCGGGTGTAGACGTCGGGAAACTGCAGGTCGCGGCAGTGCTCACGAACTGGCGAGGCAGCGAAGCTCAGGCCGCGAGCCTGATGAGCGAATAGATTGCGGATCGTTGCGACCTTGACGAGATCATCTTTTGCTCTGCGGTCGATCAGCCCCATCAGGTAGGCCAGATTTACCTGCGCGCCGAATGCTCCGGCCGGTCCATTCAAGCCGAGAAATCTACCCGCCAACTCTGGATCATCGACAAGACATCGACCGATCATGGCCTTGAGGTCCGCCTCCAGGGCGCCGCCAGCCACTACGGCCAGGACGCGGTCTGAGCCATCTGACAGCTCGGCCAGAACGTCATTGTCGTTCAGCACCGCGTGCCAGAACGAGGCGTCGCCGCTGGCAAGCAGCCCTGGCAGCGACACAAAAACTGTTACCTTCGATTGGTCCGCCATCACCCCTCCCTCGAGGTTACCCGCCATGCGCAGCTGCTCGCCGCCGCTTGATCAAACGCCATACGAGATACGCAACGCAGTTCGCTGCGAAGGCCCACCCCAGCCACCAAGGCACACCGCTGCGCTCAGCCCAGATGGTGATCAGGCCGACAGCCAGGCCGACCGCAGCGGCGCCCACAGCCGCCATCAGCCTCACCCGCCACGACGCCTTCAGGAACGACAGCATGGCGATAGCGAATATCGCGGGCTGGGCCGCCAGCTTCCAGAGATCGGCTTCGGTCACCCGGCCACCGCCACGATGACCATCACGATCCCCAGCAGGACAACCAACCCGATGATCACGGCGACCGCCACATTGCCCTGCGCACGAAGCCACCGCTTGTCGGCGTCGAGGTCCACGTAGAACAACTCGTCCCCGGCCGGGATTAGCACCTTCTGCTTGATCAGCGCGTTCACCGTGGAGCGAGAACTCTTGGTCGGCAGCGGCACGGCAGTCTCAGGGTTCAGCGCCCCGGCCTTCTGGAAATGCTCGATGACCTTGCTGCGAGCCAGTGTCGCGATGATTGCGGCGTTGGCGCCGGCGCTTGCGGCTATGTTCATTTGCCCCCCCGAGGTTACACGTCTATTTCGCCAGGCACTTTTCGCGCGTGGTGTTGGGATAGAGCGAGCAGTCCCATGCCACGCGCTCGAAGCCCGTCTCGCGGTTGATCGCATAGGCGAAGGCCTGGGCTTTGATCTGCGCCTCGGTAAACGGAAGAGCTGACGGTTCTTCGCCCTCCCGCCAGATGCCGACCATGCAGTTGTCGACGTCCAGGCACTTCATCCCAGCCAGGTCAGCGAAGGACGCCGGATCGGCGTTAGACTGCACCGCCACGGTGTAGAAGCTCGGCCCTACCTCATGCGTGGCCAAGGCTGTCGCGGCGACCATCGGCCTTGGCTTGAGCGCTGCGTTAGCAGCTATTGCGCCAACCATCAGGAGGGCGGCGCCGCCTGCGACGTAGAGCCACTTTTTCATCGTCCTCCCCCGAGGTTCAGCCGCTTTAAAAGTCGGCCGTGAATGTCATTAGGCCGCGCGGCCGGCAGCCTTTTTGTCGGCTTCAGGCTTCGGCGCGGCAGCGGCCTCTTCCTTGACCACTTCTCGCACAGCTGCCTCCAGGCGCCGGATCCGCATAGCGTCGTCGGGATGCATGAGGAGTTCGTGAGGACGGATGTTCAGCAACTCTGAAATCGCCTGAACATGATCCCGCCTGAACGGCTGGAGCCCATGCCACAGGCGGTTCGCCGTGTTTTTGGGATAGTCCAGCTTCGTGACGAGGTCATTCTGTTTGAGGCCAGCCGTGGCGAACCACTCGTGCAGAAACCAGTCCGGACCGTCAGTTTGTTCCATGTTCACATGATGCGAACTTCTCCACAGGAAGTCGCCCGCCACCATGTGAACCTGTGAGATTGACGAGAGGTTCAAACTATGTGAACCTTTGGCATGACCCTCGCTCAACATCGTGCAGCCCTCGGCCTCTCGCTTGAGCAGTGCGCCGTGGCTCTTGGCCTCAGCCCTTCCAGCAAGGGCTGGCTCTCCGAAATCGAGAACGGGAAACGCGACGCCTCGCTGCGGCTGGCGCTGAGGATCGAGCGATGGAGTGGCGGCGCGGTGTCGGCTGCATCCGTTTGCGCTGAGCTTCGCGCCGCAAACGACACCCCTTCCCGGTCCGAGGCCGCTTGATGTCGCGGTCGGTGGTCAAGAGCCTGATCCTGGCCGTTCGGACGGTGGTTCTTCACGTCGAGGACTATGACCGGCTCCGCCGCGAGGGCGCCGACGAGTTCACGGTCGCCCGCGTCCGTCGCGAAATGGTCGAGGCCGCGCGCTTGGCGACCGAGACGGCAGACCTGTCGACGGCGCTTCTGCAGGCCGTCGGGCCGACCGTCGCGCGCCTTGTCGTCGCCAACACCGATCACCCCTCACCTCCCGATGAGCCGCCACCTCAGGCGGCCTAACCCACGAAAACTACGGCGGCGCTTGGCGACCGTCAGCTTGCAAACAGAAGGCACCGTGCAATGAGCCGGCTTCAGGAAACCCAAGAGGTCAAAGCCCTCTTCAAGATGTTGGTGACGGCGGTCGGCGGCGTTGAAGCTGCTGGCGTCCACCTCGGCGTGTCACACCAGCGCGTTTCGCAGCTCTACTCCCTGAGCAACGAAGACGAACCCGGCTATCGCCAGATCCGGCTGCTGGAAGTCGTCGCCGGGCGAACGATTGTCACCGGCGCCCACGTCAAGGCGGTGCGTGGCGAAGAGGCCGACAGCATTTCCGCTGCGGTGGTCGAGTCGGTCAGCGCGACGTCAACGGCGCTGCGCCTGGTCCATGACATGGACGCCGACGGACAACGCGATCAGGGCGAAATCCTCGCCGTTCGTCAGGCGACGACCATCGCTCGTGACGCGGTGACGCGCCTGGAGGCGAAAGCCGCGACCCTACAGCCTGGGGCAGCGTGATGGGCGCCCTCCTCCTCAGACTGCACACTGCCCTCCTGGCCCTCACGGGCAAGGACAGCCTGCTGCACGGCCAGGCCGACCCGTTCGCCACGGTGCAGGGCGTGTTCGACGCGCTGGAACACCGCGCAACCGAACGCCGCGACATGAACGCTGTCGGCAAGCTGAAGGCGGCACGCAACATCGTGACGAGCGAATGCCTGCGAGGTGCGCGATGACCGTCGCCACCAATCGCGCCAACTCCACCAGTACCGGGGCTTTCGCCACGTCTCGACGCGGTGGTTTGACGCCCCAGGAGGTCAAGATGGCCCGCGAAATGCGCGCCAAGGGCCGGGGCTGGCAGACCATCGCCAATGTCATGGGGCGGTGCCGTGAGGACTTGCAGGGGCTGGAAGCCTCCAATGACGTTGGATTGCCGGTCGGTGGTCCGCGGCCGCGCCCTTTCGCCTGGACGTCAGAGAAGCTGGCTGCGTCGGAGCGACTGTACCTGGAGGGGTTCGGCGCCAACACCATTGCGACAGCTGTCGATTGCGACCTGAGGACGGCGGAGGCCCGGTACAGCCTGCTGCGCCGGAAGGTGAAACGATGACGCCTGAACGTCGGATCAAAGCCCGATCCGTGGTCGAGTTCGTGGCCAAGCGCTACGGCGTGAGCCTGGGCGAGATCACAGGTCGTAGGGTTATCCGCTCAATCGCGCGGCCTCGTCAGATCGCCATGTACGTGATCCGCGAGGCGTGTCCGCACCTGAGCCTGCCTCAGATAGGCCGGGCGCTGGGCGGCCGGGACCACACGACCGTCATCCACGCCGTCCGAAAGGTCGAGAGCCTGATAGCCGCCGATCCGGTTTTCGCCGCGGAGGTGACGACCACGCTGGAGTATTTCCGTGGCCTGCCCGCCGACCCGGTCGATCTGATGCTGACGGCGCAGATCGACGCCGCGTCGAAGCACCTTGAGGCTCTGATCCTAGAAGCCCGGGGGCGCATCGCCATGGCTGGACTGGCGACGCTATGAGCGTTCAAGCCATCACATGGGCGTTGGACCAGACGTGCGCCACGGCGACTGAGAAGGCCGTACTGCTGGTCGTGGCCAACTATGTGGGGCCTGACGGCACGACGTTCGTGGGCCAGGAGACCATCTCTGAGCAGGCTTGCTGCTCGATCAAGACGGTCGAGCGCGCCCTGGCGACCTTTGAAAAGGCGGGCTGGATCACCCGCGAGCGCCGGCACCGGAAGGACGGTTCGCGGACGTCGGATCTGATCGTCTCAAAGGGTCCGAAACACCCTGAACGGAGGGAGAACGTCCAAACCGACAATAAGTCGGGTAGGCGCTCGCCTAACAGACACCCTGTCCAAACCAAACAGACATCCAGTCCAAACCTACCCGACTGTGTGTCGGGGCTCACTTCGTTTGAACCGCTAGAGGAACCGTTAGAGGAAGCTGTTGCTGCTGCGCGCGAGCCAGCGAACGACACCTCGACGGTGGTGACCCTCGCATCGGTGGTCTGCGACTGGCCCGAGGGCGACGCCCGCCGTCATGCCGAGCTGCTGAGCCAGGCCGCCAACACGATCCGCCTCGACCCTGCCCGACAGCCGGGCCTGACCACGACGCTGGGCCGCCTCGCCGCCTGGCGCCGGGACGGGGCGAGTTGGGAACACGACGTCGTGCCCGTGGTCACCACCATCGCCGCCAAGCCCGGTCAGCCGATCTCGTCGTGGAAGTTCTTCGACGCCCCCATCGCCCAGTCCATCGCCGACAACGCTGCCGCCCTGAAAATCCCTGAGGCCCGCCATGCAAGCCAGACCCATGAACAGCTTCCCCGTCGCTCAGCCGAACGAAGCGCAAACCGTGACCGATCGACTGCCGGCGCTGAGCGGGCCACTTCGGTCGTGGCTGCTCGTCGAAACTTCTGACGACAAGGCCATCGAGGTCATCAGCAAGAGCCCCATGCTGCGGTCCGAGGCCGCGATGTTGATGCCGATGCTGCGCCAGGAGGCCCTCCGCCCTGCTCAGCCCGAGGAGATCATGCTGATCGTGAAGAGCCGGGAGCAAATCTTCGGCGACTTGCGGATGGAGCGGAGCGAGGTGGAGTGGACCGCGTTCTGGGCCGATTATTTCGAGGCGCTGAGCGGCCTGACGGCGGCGAGCATCGAAACCGGCATGGTGGCCTACATCGCCCTGCCCGACAGCGAGTGGGCGCCGAAGCCCGGCAAGCTGGCCCACCTGGCCAAGACGACGCCGACGTGCGGCCGCTTCACCCGAGCCTACAACCGCGCCCGTGCGGCGGTGGTCGCCAGCCAGAAGGCGGCACAGCCCAAGCCGGTGGTCGAGGACCGTCCGTCGCCCGAGGAGGTCAAGGCCATGGTGGCGAAGACGCTGGCCACCCTGGCTGAGACGCCGGCGGCCAAGGCGGCCGCCGCGAGGAAGAAGGCCCTGCGCCCGACGCCATCGGCGCCCCTGCCCGCCGGCAGCACCATGAGCGCCGAAATGCGGGCGATGCTGGAGGCCCGAAAGGTCATCCCGCCCATCGACCGCGAACCCTACCAGTACGGAGAAGCAGCATGACGACGATCAAGGCCACGGCCGCGCAGTCCATTGCCCTGGAGCGTCGACGCCTGACAGACCGGGCTGCACTGGTGCGCGGGCGCGTTGAGGCCACGCCGGGCTGCAACCTCCTGCCCAAGATCGCCAACGTCGAGAACCGCCTGAGGCTCATGCAGTTCGCGGTCGCCAAGACGCTTCTGGACGAGATCGACGACACGCTGGAGGACCTGCGCCGGAAGGCGGAAGCCCAAGCGATGCAGCAGGGCGCCGCGGAACAGGACAAGCTCCTGGATGGCAACGGCGCCGAGACGGCCAGGACCGCGTCCGGCGCGGGCATGCGGCATGGACTGCTTTGGCTGATCCAGAAGGGCCGCTTGACCCCGGTCCGCCGCACAGCCGGTCAGCGGTGGTCGGACGACTACAGCATGATCCGCACAGATGGTCTCCGCTCCTGCCTGAACGATAACGCTCCCGGCGGTGGTGCGACGGATCTCCGTCCTGACGAGAAGCGCGTCGCAGCGACGCAGCGCCTTGATCGGGCGCGCTATCACATCCGCTGCGCTACAGGATCAACGCGCCTGGCAGACCTGATGGACGCCGTCTGCGGACGTGGCGAAACCCTGAGGTCGCTAGCCGGCGGCGACAAGGACCGAGCGGAGCGGCTTGAGGTGGAGCTGATGATCGGTCTGGATATGGCCGCCGTGAGCTACGACATCATTCGTATCGCGGCCTGACCAAGGCCTATTGCAAACGGGGCCGAACGGAGCGACAAACAGATATCGGCGCTTCGCGCGTCCGGAACAGGCCCCGGCTCCTTCGAGCGCGGGGCCTTTCTCTTAGGCGGTCCGGTCAGTCACTTCCTTGGTCTGCCAGGTAGCAGAAGCGCTCTTCACCAGTGATATGGCGTGATTGCAGTCCTTGTAGTTGTGATAACCCTCGCCGCTATTGGCGATGATCTTTCCGTTTGCCGCCTCCAGTTTCCATCGGAACTGCTGGTTGGCATCTAGGTAGATTAGGAACGAGGGATAGGGTCGGGCGGTCATGGCTGCATCCTGTTTGGTTGACCCTCGCAGGCTGGGTTAGGCTAACGGCGCCGTCAACGCACGCCGGTCATCGAACATCGTGGACCTTCCTAAGCTCGTTGGGGACATCCATCCATAACGGGCAGTTATCCCCCACAACCCCGCACCACATTCCCCCTGGTCTGGCTCCCAAGCGCAGCAGGGCAAACACAACGGACCTTAGAGCTGAGAAAGCAACCGGGGTGCGGGCAGCGCGAGCTGTTCATTGCCGGGAAGGCCGGAACACTTGGGGCCAATCACCGATGGCCAGACTGACCAACCCGCCCTCTCGCCTTGGCTTTGCCAGCGACCGCAGGGCCTTCGCTCCTGACCAACCCAAGGGGCCAGCCCCCGTCCAGCACAGCGCACCATGGAAGGCCTGGTACAAGACGGCCCGATGGAAGGCGCTACGCCAGACCATCCTGATCCGAGACGCCTACACCTGCCAGCGCACCGGCGCCGTCCTCGGCGGCAAGAGCCCAGACCCTGATAGCCCAGTGGTGAACCACAAGCGCCCGCACCGTGGCGATGAGCGCCTGTTCTGGGACCCGAACAACCTGGAGACGGTCAGCAAGGCCGTCCACGACTCGACCATCCAGCGCGAGGAGCAGGAGAGCCTGCATCAGCGCGGGGTGTGGAGCTGAGGAGTTAGCAGCATGTCGCGCATCGAGACAGTGAACCTCAACGCCGCGACCGCGCGGTTAGGGATCAAGATCAAGGTCCGCGGCCTTAAGGGTCTCGCGTTCCGTCTCTCTCTCTGGCTCGCCGCCTCTTCGCCTTCGCCGGTGTCGTGGCCGGTGTCCCGGTGGAGATAGACGTGCCGAGCACGCGCACTCGGGTCCTGCTCGATGAGGCTGATCGCCGGATCGATAGGCGGGCAGGCTGCGTCTACGTCAGCACTCATGCCGAAGTCGATGAGACTGGCCAGCGCTGGTCAACGTGGGACCGCATCAAGCTCCCAGACTGACCCCCGGGGGGGGGCATCAAAAGTCCAACGGAAGCCGTCGCTTAGGGACCGGCCTCCCCGGCACGTAGAGATTTAATCCCGGCTGGGAAGTTCGCGGGTGCGAACCGGAGCCGGCTGGAGCCCTCATGACGGACGAAAAGAAGCCCGTCGACTGGGCAGAGATTGAGCGCGATTACCGCGCAGGAACCATGTCCATCCGGGAGTTGGCGGCCTGGTACGGCCTCAGCGACACGGCGATCAGGAAGCGGGCGAAGAAAGACGGCTGGGAGCGTGCGAACCCCAAGGCAGGTTCGCACCGCGAACCACCCCGCGAACCGGAGCCCGCGAAGGTCTACGTCGGCACGGTTCTGACGCCGGAGAACACCACGCCCGAGGCCATCGTCGGCCGGGGCCGCAACCTCGTCATGAGGATGCTGGACGAGCTGGACGCCACGACCACGCGCAAAGGCGAGCTTGAGGACATGATCGTCTCGGCCATCGACGAGGGCGCGGACGACAAACAGAAACAGGCCGCTATGGCGGCCGTGTCGCTCAAGGGTCGCTCGGAGGTGCTGAAAGCCCTCGCCACGGCGGCCAAGACGTTTGCCGAGGCCGGTGCGCCGGCTGGCGTGAAGAAGCAGCGGCAGGAAGCCGGGGAGCGGGTCGCCAAGGGTGGCGGCAAGTTCTCGGCGCCGGCTCCTCCCCTGAGGCTGGTCCGCTAGGATTTGCTGTTGCCGCAGGGCGATAGCCGCTAAGATCGGATCGAGCCGGGACGGCAATCCCGAGCTCGATCCTAACCTGCCGAGCTGTTGAGGAGCATCGGATGGCTGAGGCCAAGCATACGTGCGCGACGAAGGTCTGCACAGCCTGTGGCGGCGAAAAGCTCGCTACTGAGGAGTTCTTCCACGCCAACCCCGGCGGGGCATTCGGCCTTCGTGGTCAGTGCCGAGAGTGCCGGAAGGCACGAATACGGGAGTTGATCGCCCAGCCCGATCAGGTTGCGAAGCGCAGTGCTGCCGCTGCTGCCTACACGGCGTCCGGCAAGGCTGCCGCGCAATCTAGGGCATGGCGAGCGGCAAACCCCGACAGCGCTTTGCGGTCGAAACGAAAGTGGGCGGGCAAAAACCGCGATCATGTTCGACAGCAGCAGCAAGGCTGGCGCGACGCGAACAGGCCCCTGGTCCGAGCAAAGCAGCGCAGACAGGACGCGAAGGTCCGCACCGATCCTTCGGCGGCCCTTCGAAAGCGGATGCGGGATAGCCTGCGCCGCATGGCTAAGGGCGCGAAGGCTGGGCGCGGAACGTTCGAACTGCTGGGCTACGGTTCCGATGAACTGCGGACGCATCTTGAGCGCCAGTTTACAGCGGGCATGAATTGGGAGCGGCTGATGGCTGGCGAAATCCACATCGACCATATTTTGCCCGTTGCCCATTTTGGAAATCCTGAGCCGGGAACGCCTGGCTTCGCGGCATGCTGGGGCCTTACAAATCTGCGGCCTATGTGGGCGGTGGAAAACCAGCGCAAGCAGGCCCGGCGCACGAGCCTTTTGTGATTGAAACCCCCTCTACAGCGTGCCCCGATTGGCGCGACCGCATCGTCGCCAGGCGGTCGCTCATCCCGTCGCCCTTGTTCGCCAATGAGGCGCGCGAGGCGCTGGAGGTCTTCAGGTCGCTGAAGATCGTCGACGCTCCTGGTCAGCCGACCTTCGGTGAAGCCTGCGAGCAATGGGTCTTCGACTTCGTCGCCGCCATCTTCGGAGCCTATGACGCCGACAGCGGGCAACGCCTGATCCGCGAGTTCTTCCTCCTGATCTCGAAGAAGAACAGCAAGTCCACCATCGCCGCGGGCATCATGCTCACGGCCCTGATCCGCAACTGGCGCCATTCGGCTGAACTGCTGATCCTGGCGCCGACCATCGAGGTCGCGCAGAACGCCTACAAGCCCGCCCGGGACATGGTGAAGGCCGACGAGGAACTGGACGAGCTGCTGCACGTCCAGGACCACATTCGGACGATCACGCACCGCGACAACGGCGCTATGCTGAAGGTCGTCGCCGCCGACACCGACACGGTGTCGGGCAAGAAGGCCGGGCACATCTTCGTCGATGAGCTTTGGGTTTTCGGCAAACGGGCCAAGGCCGACGCCATGCTTCGCGAGGCGACGGGCGGCACGGTCTCGCGGCCTGAGGGCTTCGTGATCTGGGCCAGCACCCAGGCCGACGAGGAGCCTGCCGGGGTCTTCAAGACGAAGCTCGACTATTTCCGCGACGTGCGGGACGGCAAGATCGACGACAAGCGCAGCCTGCCGGTCATCTACGAATACCCCGAGGCCATGGTCGAGGCCGAGGCCTACCTCCAGCCCGCCAACTTCTACATCACCAACCCCAACCTGGGGCGCTCGGTCAGCCAGGAGTGGCTGGAGGACGAGCTTCGGAAGGTCCTCAACGCGACGGGCGGCGAGAAGCAGGTCTTCCTCGCCAAGCATCTGAACGTCGAGATCGGCCTCGCCCTTTCGAACAACCGATGGGCTGGCGCTGACTACTGGGAAGCCGCAGGCGATCCGACGCTGACGCTGGACACGCTTCTGGCGCGGTCGGAGGTCGTGACCATCGGGATCGACGGCGGCGGGCTCGACGACCTGTTCGGCCTGGCTGTTCTGGGCCGCGACCGCGTCACGCGGCAATGGCTGCTCTGGAACAAGGCATGGGCGCACGACGACGTGCTCAAACGGCGGACGGACATCGCAAGCCGCCTCATGGATTTTCAAGGCCAGGGCGACCTGACCATCTGCTCCGACGCGATGGAGCCGATCATGCAGGCCGCCGATCTGGTCGAGCGCGTGAAGGACTCGGGCTTGCTGCCGGAAGAGAACGGCGTCGGCGTCGATCCTGCTGGCGTCGCCGCCCTGGTGGACGAGCTTGAGGCGCGCGGCATCGGGATCGGCCTGCAGGTCGCGGTTCGTCAGGGCTACGCCCTGTCGCCTGCGTCTTGGGGCTCTGAGATCAAGCTGAAGAACGGAAGCCTGAAGCACGCTGCGCAGCCGCTCATGGCCTGGTGCGTCGGCAACGCGAAGGCCGAGGTCAAGGGCGGCGCCGTCGTCATCACCAAGCAGAGCGCCGGCCGGGCCAAGATTGACCCGCTCGTCGCCAGCTTCAACGCGATCATGCTGATGGCGCGAAACCCAGAACCGAAGGAGGCGGGATGGAACGACTACCTCGCCAGCCTGGGAGTGCCAGCTTGATCGGCAAGGCGCTGGTAGCGCTCGGCTTTAAGTCCGCCGACACGGTTCAGCATCTCACCACGACGCGGCCGGATGGCTGGGTCGATAACGTCAACGCCGGGGTTCCCGTCACGGAGACAGGCATCCTCGGCCTGTCGGCGGCGTGGGCCTGCGTCAACCTGTTGGCGGGGACCATCGCATCGCTGCCGATCATGGTCTACCGCACCGACGCGGCGGGCAACCGCGTGCCGGCGCGGGACCACCCGCTCTATCGCGTGCTGCACGACAGCCCGAACTACGACCAGACGTCGCTGGATTTCTGGGAAGGCGGCCAGGCAGCCCTTGAGCTTCGCGGCAACATGCACGCTCGCATCGAGCGCAACGGCGGGCGAATCGTCGCCCTGCACCCGATCTTCAACCCTTCCATCACGCGGCAGTCGAACGGCGCCCTTCGCTATCGCTGGACCGAGAACGGCAAGTCCTTCGACGAGCCGCAAGAGAACGTCTTCCATGTGCGCGGTTTCGGCGGTTCGCCGCTCGGTGGCCTCTCGACGCTGAGCTACGGCCGTCAGGTCTTCGGCCTTTCGCTGGCCGTGAACAATGCGGCGCAGGTTACCTTCGCAAATGGTGTCCGCCCGTCGCTGCTGCTGGTTACTCCCGGCGATAAGACGCTTACCGCCGACCAGCGGAACACTCTGGAGTCCGCCCTTCAGGAGAAGCATGCGGGCGCCATGAACGCCGGAAGGCCGATGCTCGTTGAGGGCGGGATTACGCCGCATACGGTGTCCCTGACGCCCGAAGACGCGCAGATGCTGGAGAGCCGCTCGTTTAGCGTCGAGGAGATCTGCCGCTTCTTCGAAGTGCCACCCCACATGATCGGGCACACCGAGAAGTCGACCAGCTGGGGCACCGGCCTGGAGGAGCAGACGCTCCGCTTCCAGAAGTTCACTCTGCGGCGCCGGTTGAAGCGCATCGAACAGGCCATCGCCAAGCAGCTGCTGACCCCGGCTGACCGTGTTGCTGGCATCGTGGTCGAGTTCAACCTTGAGGGCCTGCTCCGCGCCGACAGCAAGGGCCGGTCCGAGTTCTACCAGAAGATGACCCAGATCGGCGCGATGACCATCAACGAGGTCCGCGCCCTGGAAAACCTGCCGCCGGTTCCGGGCGGCGATGTGCCGCGCATGCAGTCGCAGAACATCCCGATCAACATGGCGAACCCGCCAGCGCTCGTCGCCGGAGGAGGTGAATGATGCTTCAGACCAAGGACAGCGCCATTTCGCTGGACATTAAGGCCGTCTCCGACGACGGCACGATCGAGGGCTACGGTTCCGTCTTCGGCGTCGTGGACAGCTATAACGAACAGGTCGAACCGGGCGCATTCGCGGGCTCTCTGGTCGAGCGCCGCCGCAAGGGCCAGACGGTCAAGATGCTGTGGCAGCACGACAGCTGGCAGCCGATTGGCGTGTGGGACGACATCGCCGAGGACAGCAAGGGCCTATACCTGAAGGGTAGGCTTCTGAAAGACGTCTCGCCCCGCGCAGCCGAAGCCTATGGCCTGGTCAAAGCAGGTGCCATGGACGGCCTCTCCATCGGCTACCGCACCATTCAGACGGCCCCGCATGACGACAAGCAGGGCGTGCTGAAACTTCTGAAGCTGGATCTCCGTGAAGTTTCGCTGGTGACGTTTGGCGCCAACGAGCGTGCGCGGATCGAAAGCATCAAATCCATTCTGGACCGGGGCGACCTGCCCACGGTTCGGGAGTTCGAGGGCCTCCTGCGGGACGCCGGCTTCTCTCGGACTAAGTCTGTGGCCATCACGGCTGCAGCGACGCCGCACCTTCGGGGGGAGCCCGAGGCGAAGGCTGATGACGCGATGGCCTTCTTGAAGGCCCTGCGCGGCTAACCCCTCGCCCGCTTCGGCGGGCTCCAAAGACACCCCCCACTTTTCTAAAGGAGGTCGCCATGAGCGATCAAAAGACTGCTGCCGAGCTGGCAACCGAGTTCAAGGCCGACTTCGACACCAAGCTGGACGGCGTGAAGGCCCTGGCCGAGAAGGCCGTCGCCGAAGCCCAAAAAGGCATCGACGCCACCGGCGCCCAGAAGGAAGTCATCGACGGCGCCTTGACCGCCATGAACGAGGCCAAGGCCCGTCTGGACGATCTGGAGCAGAAGATGGCTCGCGGCGGCGGCGACCCCGACCAGGGCGAGAAGTCGATCGGCGAGCAGTTCACCGAGTCCGAGGGCTTCCAGAACTTCCAGGCCAGCGGCTTCTCCAAGAGCGCACGCGGCGGCGACCTGCAGATCAAGGCTACGCTGACGTCGGCCACGACCGCTGCCGCCGGCTCGGTCGGCGACGCGGTGCAATCCACCCGCCTGCCTGGCATCCTGCCCCTGCCCCAACGCCGCCTGACCGTGCGCGATCTGCTCTCGCAGGGCCGCATGGACGGCTCGACGCTGGAGTACGTCAAGGAGACGGGCTTCACCAATTCGGCTGCGCCCGTGGCCGAAGGCACTCAGAAGCCCGAGTCGGACCTGCAGTTCGAGCTGGTCACGACTTCGGCCAAGGTCATCGCGCACTGGATGAAGGCGTCCAAGCAGATCCTGAGCGACGTGTCGCAACTCCGTTCGGTGATCGACCAGCGCCTGCTCTACGGGCTGGCCTACGCCGAAGAGCAGCAACTGCTGAACGGCAGCGGCTCCGGCCAGAACCTGCATGGCATCATCCCGCAGGCGACGGCCTACGCGGCGCCGATCACCATCTCGGGCGCGACCAGCATCGACATGATGCGTCTGGCCATGCTGCAAGCCGCCCTGGCCGAATACCCGGCGACGGGCCACGTCATGAACCCCATCGACTGGGCGTTCATCGAGACCCTGAAAGACAGCGAAGGCCGCTACATCATCGGCAACCCGCAGGGCACGGCTTCGCCCACCCTGTGGTCGCTGCCGGTCGTGACGACCCAAGCCATCGCGGTCGATAAGTTCCTGACCGGCGCCTTCAAACTGGGCGCCCAGGTCTTCGACCGTTGGGACGCTCGCGTCGAGACCGGCTACGTGGACAAGGACTTCATTCTGAACCTTGTCACGATCCTGGCTGAAGAGCGCCTGGCCCTCGCGGTCTATCGTCCCGAAGCCTTCATCTTTGGCGATTTCGGCCGCGTCACCTGATCTCCCTGAAACTGAACGGCCCGGCGGGATCAAACCTGCCGGGCCTCTTTTCGTGGCGGCCGCATCGGGCGACCGCCTCGCAAGGAGGCTCCCATGACCGAGAAATACAAAGTCACCCGGCAAGTCCTGTTCGACCGCCTGTATCAGGCCGGTGAGGCCTACGAGGGTAACGCCTCGGAAGTCGCGCATCTGGTCGCCAACGGGGTGCTGGTGAAAACCAAGGCTGAGCCTGCGCCGAAGAACAAGGCCGAGCCCAAGGTTGAGAACAAGGCGGCCGACTGATGCTGAACGTCGTCGTCCTCACGACCGGCCCGCTGATGTCGCTCGCCGAAGCCAAGCAGCACCTGCGCATTGACGGCAACGAGGATGACGCCCTGGTCGAAGCCTACGCCGACGCCGCCGTCCTTTCCGTGCTGAACCACTGCGACCGCAAGTTGGTCCCGCAGGGGGCAGAGCCCGCTTTCAAAGCCGCCGCGCTGCTGATGCTCGGCGACCTCTACAACAACCGCGAGAGCGTGGTCGCGGGCCAGTCCTTCGCCGTGTCGCCGACCATCGGTGCCCTGCTCGGCCCGTATCGCATCTATCGCGTCTAGGAGATCGCCATGCGCGTTCGCTTCACCGAGCCCTTCGATTACGTCCCGACCGAAGACCCGCGCATCCTGGTCGCGTTCTCCCCGAAAGGCGGGGCTGATGGCGACGGCGCCTACACTGTTCGGCGCGAGGCTGGTGAGGCCGCTATCGCTGCCGGCAAGGCCGAGGACCTGACGTTCAACGGCGCCGACCCTGCCAAGTTCGACCACGATGGCGACAAGCGCCCCGGCGGCGCGAAGAAGAAGACTGATGCCGAAGCCTAAGGGCGCCGGAGACCTGCGCCAGCGGGTCAAATTCCAGCGTCGTGGTGCAGGCGACGACGGCTACGGCAATCCGGTCACCGGCTGGGCCGATCTCGACATCTCTCGCGCTTGCAACCTGACGCCAACGCGGGGCGGCGAAGCCGTACAGGCTGGCAGAGTGGCCGGAACCGCATCCTGGGACTGCTGGGTCCGAAACGACAGCGGAACGCGCTCTCTGCGGACCGGCGACCGCGCCATCGACGCGCGCGACGCCACGCGCACCTTCAACATCACCTTCATCGGTGACATGGACGGCGACCGCACCTGGCTCCTGCTTCAGCTGAAGTCGGGCGTCGCAGATGGCTAAGGGCGGCCTCGAAAACGTCGAGCGGCTGATGCGCAAGTTGAACCGCATGACCCCAGCCGTTCGCAAGGCGGCAGGCCAAGAAGCCTTCATGCAGGCCGAGGATATGGCCGCGCAGATGCGCCGGATCGCGCCTCAGGCCAAAGAAGAGAACGACGGCGAGAAGGTCCGTGACCACATCCACGTCGAGGAAGGTCGCCTGGGAGACGTGTCCTACGTCGTCATCTCGGACGCCAAGGACGCCAAAGGCCGCGCCAAAGCCGCCCGCGTCGAGTTAGGCCACAAGGCCCCGGATGGAACCCATGTCGCAGCCTCGCCCTCGTTCTATCCCGTCGTTCGCGCCAGTCAGAAGCGCGTGAAGCGCCGGATCACAGCAGCCATGCGCAAGGCGTTGAGAAAAGAGGCGGGCCTATGATCGACCTGTCCCTGCCTCTGCAAGCCGCCATCGTCAAAGCGCTGAAAGAAGACCCCGATCTGATCGGACTGATCGCTGGCCGGGTCTATGACCGCGTCCCGCCCTCCCC
>NZ_JACARP010000085.1:0-27746 GCF_013386595.1 Brevundimonas sp. P7753
AGGCGCGGGGCAGGGGGGCGGGTCATCACGGCGACGGTCATGGCGGCTCCTGCATCCGGGTGATGATGCAAAGACAAGCGTGGCGATATAGGGGCGTGTTTTTGCCGTTCGCGCAACGTCGATCCGTGCGACCGGCGGGCGGGGCCGGGGTGAATCACTTGACGCGTTCACCCATCCCGCGTACATCGCGCGCACTTTCGAGACGTGGGCGGTTCGCCGTCTGTTGAGATCGTCACAATTGAACGGACGGGCTGTGCCCGCCGGAACGCCCAAAGCGCGCGTTCCGGTTTTTTCGTTTGGCTGTCACGGCTCGCTCGGAAACAACACCCGGGCGGCGCTTCGGCGAGGTCCAAAAGAAGGCTCATGAGGCGCCCCGGCCGAAAGGCACACGCCTCCACATCGAAAAGAGACAAATCGTATGCCTACGATCAACCAGCTGATCCGCAAGCCGCGCAAGCCCAAGCCCACCCGTAACAAGGTCCCGGCTCTGGAAGGTTCGCCCCAGCGCCGCGGCGTTTGCACCCGCGTCTACACGACGACCCCGAAGAAGCCCAACTCGGCTCTGCGTAAGGTCGCCAAGGTCCGCCTGGCCAAGAACGGCCACGAAGCCGTTTGCTACATCCCCGGCGAAGGTCACAACCTGCAAGAGCACTCGGTTGTTCTGATCCGCGGCGGCCGCGTGAAGGACTTGCCCGGCGTGCGTTACCACATCCTGCGCGGCGTGCTCGATACGCAAGGCGTCAAGGACCGCAAGCAGCGTCGTTCGCACTACGGCACCAAGCGTCCGAAGTAAGCGAACCGTTTTCAGGCCTGCTGGTCTGGACCCTCAGAGATTTTCCCGGCGTCTGTCGGGCACTGCAAGGAATAACCTATGTCGCGTCGTCACCGCGCCCAGAAGCGTGAAGTTCTGCCGGATCCCAAGTTCGGCGATCTGATCGTCACCAAGTTCATGAACTACGTCATGTACGAAGGTAAGAAGGCCGTCGCCGAGAACATCGTCTATGGCGCCTTCGATATCCTGGCCGAGAAGAAGAAAGACCACACTGCGGTCGAGACCTTCCACACGGCTCTGGACAACGTCGCTCCGTCGGTCGAAGTCCGTTCGCGCCGCGTCGGCGGCGCCACCTACCAGGTGCCGGTCGAAGTCCGTCCCGAGCGCCGTCGCGCCCTGGCTATCCGCTGGCTGGTCAACGCTGCTCGCAAGCGCGGTGAAAACACCATGACGGAAAAGCTGGCCGCTGAGCTGCTGGACGCCTCGAACAACCGCGGCACCGCGGTCAAGAAGCGTGAAGACACCCACAAGATGGCCGAAGCCAACCGCGCCTTCAGCCACTACCGCTGGTAAGCGTCTTCAAAGCGCCATCAGGCGCGCTTATCTGAGACTATCAAGCGCGGGCGGTTTGAGCTAAATCGCCCGCGCTGTCTTATCCGATATCACCTTGGGCGCTCGTCGCGTCCGCGAAGCACCCCGAAGGCAACTCCAATGCCCCGCACACATAAAATCGAAGACTACCGCAACTTCGGCATCATGGCCCACATCGACGCGGGCAAGACGACGACGACCGAGCGGATCCTGTTCTACACCGGCAAGAACCACAAAATGGGCGAGACGCACGATGGCGCGTCCACCATGGACTGGATGGACCAGGAACAAGAGCGCGGCATCACCATCACCTCGGCCGCGACGACCGCCTTCTGGAAAGGCAAGCGCCTCAACATCATCGACACCCCCGGCCACGTGGACTTCACCATTGAAGTCGAGCGTTCGCTGCGCGTCCTCGACGGCGCCGTGACGGTTCTGGACGGCAACGCCGGCGTTGAGCCGCAAACCGAAACCGTCTGGCGTCAGGCCGACAAGTACCGCGTGCCGCGGATCGTCTTCGTCAACAAGATGGACAAGATCGGCGCCGATTTCGCCGCTTCGGTTCAGTCGATCCGCGACCGTCTGGGCGCCAAGGCTGTGCCGATCCAACTGCCGATCGGTTCGGAAAACCTGCTGAAGGGCGTGGTCGACCTGGTCGAGATGAAGGCCTACGTCTGGGAAACGGACACCGTGGGCGCCGACGCCGACATCCGCGAAATCCCGGCCGACATGGCTGAAGAGTGCGCCGCGGCCCGTCAGTACCTGATCGACAACGCTGTCGAACTCGACGACGAAGCCATGGAAGCCTACCTGGGCGGCGAAGAGCCCTCGGTCGAAGTGCTGAAGAAGTGCATCCGTAAGGCTGTTCTGACCGGCGCCTTCTATCCGATCCTCGGCGGCTCGGCCTTCAAGAACAAGGGCGTTCAGCCCCTGCTCGACGCCGTCATCGACTACCTGCCGTCGCCGACCGACATCCCGGCCACCCCGGGCATCGACTTCAAGACGGAAGAGCCTGTCACCCGCAAGGCTTCGGACGACGAGCCCCTGTCGGTTCTGGCGTTCAAGATCATGGACGACCCCTTCGTCGGCTCGCTGACCTTCTGCCGCCTGTACTCGGGCAAGATGGAAACGGGCATGAGCCTGCTGAACTCGTCGCGCGACAAGCGTGAGCGCGTCGGCCGCATGCTGCAGATGCACTCGAACAACCGCGAGGACATCAAGGAAGCCTACGCCGGCGACATCGTCGCCCTGGCCGGCCTGAAGGAAACCCGCACGGGCGACACCCTGTGCGATCCCCTGAAGTCGCCCGTCATCCTTGAGAAGATGGAATTCCCGGCGCCCGTGATCGAGATCTCGGTCGAGCCCAAGACCAAGGCCGACCAAGAGAAGCTGGGCGTGGCTCTGGCCAAGCTGGCTTCGGAAGATCCGTCCTTCACCGTCTCGACCGACCACGAGTCGGGCCAGACGATCCTGAAGGGCATGGGCGAGCTGCACCTGGACATCAAGATCGACATCCTGCGCCGTACCTACAAGGTCGACGCCACGATCGGCGCGCCTCAGGTGGCCTACCGTGAATCGCTGGGCCGCAAGGTCGACATCGACTACACGCACAAGAAGCAGACCGGCGGTACGGGCCAGTTCGCCCGCGTCATGCTGACGTTCGAGCCGGGCGAACCGGGTTCGGGCTTCATCTTCGAAAACGCCATCGTCGGCGGCGCAGTGCCCAAGGAATACATCCCGGGCGTTGAAAAGGGTCTGAACTCCATCAAGGACAACGGCCTGCTGGCCGGCTTCCCGCTGATCGACTTCAAGGCGACCCTGACGGACGGCAAGTACCACGACGTCGACTCCAGCGTGCTGGCGTTCGAAATCGCGGCCCGCGCCGCCTTCCGCGAACTGAAGGAAAAGGGCGCTCCCAAGCTGCTCGAGCCGATCATGGCGGTCGAGGTCGTGACCCCCGAGGAATACCTCGGTTCGGTCATCGGCGACCTGAACGGCCGTCGCGGCATGATCCAGGGTCAGGACATGCGCGGCAACGCCATCGTCATCAACGCCTTCGTGCCGCTGGCGAACATGTTCGGCTACGTGAACACCCTGCGGGGCATGTCGCAAGGCCGCGCCCAGTTCACCATGCAGTACGATCACTATGAGCCGGTGCCGCAACACGTCGCCGACGAAGTGATCAAGAAGTACGCCTAACACTGTCGCTGTTCCGCCCTATATGGACGGACGCACTTGAAACCCGGGCGGTTTGCGCGCAGACCGCCCGCCTCATCCCCAAACCAATAGGACCCCCGGTTCGGGGACCCAGGAGCTAGAGAATGGCCAAGGAAAAGTTCGAACGTAACAAGCCGCACTGCAACATCGGCACGATCGGCCACGTTGACCACGGCAAGACGACGCTGACGGCTGCGATCACGATGACGCTGGCGAAGGCCGGCGGCGCGAAGGCCATGGCCTATGCGGACATCGATGCGGCCCCGGAAGAAAAAGCCCGCGGCATCACGATCAACACCTCGCACGTGGAATATGAGACGGCCAACCGTCACTACGCCCACGTCGACTGCCCCGGCCACGCCGACTACGTGAAGAACATGATCACGGGCGCCGCTCAAATGGACGGCGCGATCCTGGTCTGCTCGGCCGCTGACGGCCCGATGCCGCAAACGCGCGAGCACATCCTGCTGTCGCGTCAGGTCGGCGTTCCGGCCCTGGTCGTCTTCCTGAACAAGGTCGACATGGTCGACGACGAAGAGCTGCTCGAGCTGGTCGAGATGGAAGTTCGTGAACTTCTGTCGTCCTACCAGTTCCCGGGCGACGACATCCCGGTCGTCAAGGGTTCGGCCCTGGCTGCTGTCGAAGGCCGCGACGCCCACATCGGCGAAGAGCGCGTGCTGGAGCTGATGGCCGCTGTCGACGCCTACATCCCGCAGCCGGAACGTCCGGTCGACATGCCCTTCCTGATGCCGGTCGAAGACGTCTTCTCGATCTCGGGCCGCGGCACCGTGGTCACGGGTCGCGTCGAGCGCGGCATCGTCAAGGTCGGTGAAGAAGTCGAAATCGTCGGCATCCGTCCGGTCCAGAAGACGACCTGCACGGGCGTCGAAATGTTCCGCAAGCTGCTGGACCAGGGTCAAGCCGGTGACAACGTCGGCGTCCTGCTGCGCGGCACCAAGCGTGAAGACGTCGAGCGCGGCCAAGTGCTGTGCAAGCCGGGCTCCATCACGCCGCACACCAAGTTCGTGGCCGAAGCCTACATCCTGACCAAGGAAGAAGGCGGCCGTCACACGCCGTTCTTCACGAACTACCGCCCGCAGTTCTACTTCCGTACGACCGACGTGACCGGCATCGTGCACCTGAAGGAAGGCGTCGAAATGATCATGCCCGGCGACAACGCCGAGCTGGACGTCGAACTGATCACCCCGATCGCGATGGAAGAGAAGCTGCGCTTCGCCATCCGTGAAGGCGGCCGCACCGTCGGCGCCGGCGTGGTGTCCAAGATCGTCGCCTAAGCGATTGATCCGGGTCTTCGGACCCGAACAGTAAGCGTACCGGCCGCTCCTCCGAGCAGCCGCAGTAAAGCGTAACAGAGCGGCCCCCGGAGAAATCCGGGGGCCGTTTCTGCATCTGACCTCAAGCAGCCGAGGGCAATGCATGCGGCCGCTTGCTGGCCCCAGCGAAGGGGTGATGGGCGCGAACCGCTTTCGCTTTTGCTGATAAGTTGCTGTAAAACGACGATATTAACGAAAACGCTGGTGATGTCGGGGCATGGCTCCCTGTCGAAAGGGATGCACATGACTGATATCGACTGGCCGCGTCGCGCGGGTCTGTCCTCGGCGCTGGACGAGGCGGCGATCGTGGCCATCACGGATCGCGCGGGCCAAATCCTGTACTGCAATCAGAAGTTCGTCGATGTCAGCGGCTACAGCCGCAACGAGTTGGTCGGGCAGAACCATCGGCTGGTCAATTCCGGCCACCATCCGCGCGAGTATTTCCAGACCCTGTACCGGACCATCGCCAGCGGCGCGGTGTGGCGCGGCACGATCCAGAACCGCAACAAGAACGGCCAGATCTACTGGGTCGATACGACCATCGTGCCGAACCTGGGCGAGGACGGACGGCCCGAGACCTATACGGCGATCCGATTCGAGGTCTCCGACCACGTCCGGGCGCTGAAGGCGCTGGAGATCGCTCAAGAGGAGGCGCGCCGCGCCGCCCAGGTCCGTGACCGCTTCTTCGCCAACGTCAGTCACGAGGTGCGCACCCCCCTGAACGCCGTCCTGGGTCTGGCGTCGGCCCTGGCTCACACCTCGCTGACGGATCGGCAAACCCAGATGCTGGCCCTGATCACCGGGGCGGGGGACGCCCTCAGGCGTGTGCTGGACGACATGCTGGACCTGTCGAAGATGCAGGCGGGACAGTTCCGCCTGGCCCCGGCGCCCTTCGATCTGCGCGCCGACATCGCGGCCGTGGTCGAAATGCGCATGGCCACGGCGGAGCAGCGCGACGTGGCCCTGTCGGTGAGGTTTTCCGACGCCGCCTCTGGCCAGGTTCTGGGCGACGGCGTGCGGATCACCCAGATCGTGTCCAACCTGGTCTCCAACGCGGTGAAGTTCACTCCCGTCGGGTCCGTGGACGTGCGGGTCGACCTGACATCCGGCAGCGACGGCGAGCGCCTGCATATCGAAGTGCAGGATACGGGAATCGGCTTTGATTCCGAGGCGGCGGAGCGTCTGTTCAATCCCTTCGTCCAGGCGGACGACACGATCTCGCGCGAGTTCGGCGGCACAGGCCTGGGCCTGTCGATCTGCCGGTCTCTGGCGGAGCTGATGGGCGGCGAAATCTCCGCACGCTCGGCGCCGGGAGAAGGAAGCTTGTTCACGGTCGTATTGCCGATCCAGCGTCTGGACGAAGCGCTCTACGCCGCCGCTGACGACAGCGCGGACGTGGCCGCCGGGGCGCTGCGTATTCTGGTGGTGGAGGACAACCCGGCCAATCAGATGGTGGTGCGCTGCCTGCTGGAGCCGCTGGGCTTTGAAATCGTCACCGCCGACGACGGGCGCCAGGGCGTGGATCAGTTTCTCGTTGGCGGCTTCGACATGATCCTGATGGACATGCAGATGCCGGTCATGGACGGCCTGACCGCCATCAGTCTGATCCGGGCGCATGAGACCACGCATCGGATGGCGCGCACCCCCATCGTCATGCTGACGGCCAATACGACGGACGCCCACCAGGAACGCGCCATGCAGGCCGGAGCCGACGCCCTGGTGGCCAAGCCCGTGACCCTGGAGATCCTTCTGGACGGCCTCAACCAGGGCATGGCGGCCGTGGACGCCAGGGGTGACAAGGCGTGCGCCGCTGCGTGACCGAAGTCGGGCGGAACCGCCCCCCTGTCTTGGCGTTCGCTTGCGACGTTAGGAATTGGGTAACCATAAAATGCGGCGCGCGATCAGGCTGGGATTGTTCATCGGCACCATCATCGGCATGAGCGCCTGTGCGGCTGTTCATGACGGTCCAGGCCCTTCGTCCTCGGGCGTCTATGGCTCGGTGGGGGTCGGTCGAACCGGGTGAACCTGCGGATAGGCGCATGAATTACTGGCGCGACCGGGTGATCAGCCTTACTATTGCCGCGCGGACGCCGGTTGTCGCGCCGCGCCGCGGGTTTCTCCCCTTTCGATGTTGACCATCGCTATCGTCGTCGTGCTGCTGCTTGTGGTGCTGAACGGCCTTTTCGCCATGACCGAGCTTGCGGTCGTTTCATCGCGTAAATCCAAGCTGCAAAGCCGTGCCGAGCGCGGGGATCGCGGGGCCCGTGCGGCCCTGAAGCTGTCCGAGGAGCCGACTCAGTTCCTGTCGGCGGTTCAGGTCGGCATCACCCTGATCGGGATTCTGGCGGGCGCCTATGGTCAGGCGACCATTGCGGGCGAACTGGACCGCATCCTGGAAGTCGCCTTCCCGGCCTTTGCTCCCTATTCGCAATTCTTCGCCACGGCCTTGGTGGTCGTGCTGATCACCTATGTCTCGCTGATCGTCGGCGAACTGGTGCCCAAGCGGCTGGCCCTGATCTTCCCCGAGGCGATTGCGTCCAAGATGGCCGCGCCGATCTCGACCATGGCGCTGTTGATGAAGCCTTTCGTCCTGCTGCTGACCGCTTCGACCTCGGGCATCCTCAAGATCATGGGCGTCAAGGACCGCGACGGTTCGGACGTCACTCAGGAAGAGGTCGAGAGCATTCTGGCCGAGGGCACGTCCGCCGGCCTGATCGAGCCTGAAGAGCAGGAGATGATCGAGGAAATCCTGCGTCTGGGCGACCGCGCCGTGCGTGTGGCCATGACGCCGCGCCATGAGGTCTTCTGGATCGCCCTGGACGACACCGAGGACGTGCTGCGCGAGGAAATCCGCACCTGCCCCTATTCGCGCATCGTCGTGGCGCGCGAGAGCGACGTCGATAATCCGCTGGGCGTGGTCCACAAGAAGGACCTGCTGGACGCCCTGCTGACCGACGGCGCCTATGACATCGAGAAGCTGGTGGCCGAACCCGCCTTCATCCCGCAGTCGACCTCGGTGCTGAAGGCGCTGGAGATCCTCAAGGGCTCCAAGGTGCACATGGCCTTCGTCGTCGACGAATACGGCGCCTTTGAAGGCGTGGTCACGGCCACCGACATTCTGGAAATGATCGCCGGCGACTTCAACGAGAGCCACGACGAACTGGGGCAGTCCATTCGCAAGCGCGAGGACGGTTCATGGGCCGTCGACGGCCAGGTCGATCTGGATGAACTGGGCGACGTGCTGGGCGAGGACTTCGGCGATCACGAGAGCTTCCACACGGTCGCCGGTCTGGTGCTGCACCATCTGTCGCGTCTGCCTCAGGAGGGCGAGATTCTTCAACTGGGCCGGTTCGAGGTCGAGGTGCTGGATATGGATGATCGCCGCATCGACAAGCTGCTGTTCCGGGCGATCGTCCCAGGGCAGGAAAGCGGCCCCACCGACACCAACTGATCGGCCCGGCCGGCGGTTGACGTAAAGAAAAGGCGCACGTCCGTTCAGCGGGCGTGCGCCTTTTTCATGGCCGGCTTCCGGCTGTCAGTCCTTGGCCTTGTCACCCATGTTGCTCCAGACGGAGACGAAGCCGAGGGCGGCCATGAAGACCAGGAAGGCCGAAACAATGGCGGCGATGGCGGGAACGACGTCTGCGGGCATGGGGTATCTCCTTTGATCCCAGCAAAGCCGTTTGCGGACGGCTTCGCCTTGATGGAGATCAAAGGCATGCCAACGGATCAGACCGTCTCGCGCACCGCCATCTGAACCGCGCCGGAGGCCGCCAGGCCCGTGACCGTCAGACGCCTGTCGCACAGCGCCAAGGGCGCCGGGCGGTGGCTGACCAGGATCAGGCCTTGCCCGGTACGCTCCAGACGCGCGGTCAGCCGCTCGAGCACGCGCGCCTCGGTTGCGGCGTCCAGACCCTCGGTCGGCTCGTCCAGCACCAGCCAGGGGGCAGGTCGAAGATAGGCGCGGGCCAGACCCAGTCGGCGGCGCTCGCCGCCCGACAGCCGCGCGCCGTTTTCCCCCAGGGGCGCGTTCAGACCTGCGGGCGCCGCGCGGACGCGGTCCGCCAGATCAGCGTCTTCCAGAGCCGCCCACAGGGTTTCATCGTCGGCGCCCGGCAGGGCCAGCTTCAGATTTTCACGCACCGTGCCCGCCAGCAGCACAGCCTGCTGCGGCGCATAGGCGAACAGGGCGCGCGCGGCGTCGGGCGAGACGGCGGCGACGTCCACGCCGCCCAGGCTCGCCTCGCCGGGAACGGGCGGGCGCAGATGCATCAGCCGTTCGATAAGGGTGGTCTTGCCGACGCCGGACGGGCCGCTGACGGCCAGCCGTTGCGGCGGGGACAAGGAGAGGTTTGCGCCCGACAGGTCGATCCTAGGCGCGACCGAATGGCGGGGCGTGGACGTGGGCGCCTCGAGCAGGTCTCCCAGCCGCTCCACCGCCGCCTTGACCGCGCCGTTGTGGCGGAAGGCGGTCAGCAGGGCGCCCGCGCTTTCGACCGTGGTGACGGCGGCCAGAATGGCCAGGGCGATCAGGGGCGGGGAGGCGGCGCCCGCTGTGGTCATTACGCCGACGATAGCCAGGGCCATGGCGGCCGACTGGGTCAGCAGGATCCAGCCGCCCGCCGAGGCCAGACCCTGGGTGGCGCGTTCCAGCGCCGCGCCGCGCTCGGCCAACTGCTCCACCGCCCAGGGCTTGATGCCATAGGCCTGAAGTTCGGGTGCGGCGGCGGCGAAGGCGGCGAACTCGGTCTTGAGCTCCCCCGACGCGGCCTGAACCGCGCGCCCGGCGGGCTCGGCCAACCCGCGGCCGACCAGGGCGGCGGCGAGGACGCCGAGGGCGCTGGCGGCGGCGATCGCCAGGGCGGTCGTCCAGCCGGTCAACAGGGCCAGGCCGATTCCGGCGACCATGCCGGCGGCGGCGCCCCAGGGCGCGGACAGGCGCACGAAGCGGTTCTGGATGGCGTCCACGTCCTGAACCATCCGCGACGAAGCCTCGCCGCCCGCCAGCGTCAGGGCGTGGGTCACGGGACCGCGCGCGACGCCTTCGAACAACTGAGGACGCAGCGCGGCCAGGGCCTTGAGCGCGGCGTCGTGGCCGGTGATGCGCTCGCCGTACCGCCCGCCGGTTCTGGCGATGGCCAGAAAGCGGATCAGGGCGCTGGGCACCATGAAGTTGAAGCTGTGGGCCACCAATGGCCCCGCCAGACCGGCCAGGGCCGAGGCGGTGATGAACCAGCCGGACACCCCCAGCAGCAGGACGGCGGCGGCGGACACCAGGGCGGCGCAGACCGAGGCGGCCAGCAGGCGGGCGCCCTGACGGCGTTCCTGCGCGCGGATCAGGCTCTTGAGGCGGACGACGCCAGACGCGTTCAAAGCGCTCACAGGCGCACCACGACGTCAGCCAGTTCGGCGACGGCCTGGGAATGGGTGGCGATCAGGGTGGTGCGTCCTTCGGCGGCGGCGCGGATGACGGGCAGCAGGGCGGCCTCGGATGCGGCGTCCAGATTGGCGGTGGGTTCGTCCAGCAGCAGGACGGGCGCGGGTTTGAGGAAGGCGCGGGCCAGGCCCAGCCGCCGCCGCTCGCCTCCGGACAGACCACCGCCGCGTTCGTTGATCACGCGGTTCAGGTCGCCGGTGAATCCGGCGCGCGTCGCAGCCTCCATGATGCGGTGGGCCGGGGCGGCGCGCCAGGCCAGGGCGATGTTCTCGCCCAGGGTTCCAGGGACGACGACCGGCGCCTGACCGGCCCAGGCGATCCAGGCGGTCAGATCGGGATGGTCGGACAGGCGGACATCATGGACCTCGACCTCGCCGCCGCTCAGCGGCGACAGGCCCAGAAACAGGTGCAGCAAACTGCTCTTGCCCGAACCGCTTGCGCCCAGCAGGGCCACGGTCGCGCCCGGCGCGATCTCCAGATCAAAGCCGGTCAGGACAGGCGCGCCCGCCTCATAGGTGATTTCGACGTCACGGAAGGCGATGGCGGGGGCGCTCGTCGGAACGGGCGGGCGGACAGACGCGACCTCGGCGGCGTCGCTGAGACCGGCCAGGCTGGGCGCGGCGGCCTCGGCGGCCTGGCGGTCGTGATAGGCGGCGGACAGGCGGCGCATCGGCGCATAGACTTCTGGAGCGAGCGCCAACAGGAAGAAGGCTTGCGTCAGGCTCAGTTGGTCGGGCGCCGGAAAAGGCAGCAGCTTCAGCAGGTTGAAGCCGCAATAGACAGCGACCAGGGCCACGGCCAGGGCCGAGAAGAACTCCAGAATCGCCGAGGACAGGAAGGCGATCGTCAGCACCTTGCCGGTGCGGACCGCCAGGTTTTCAGAGGCGCGGGCGATCACCGCCCCCTGCTGCGCCTCGGCCTGGAAGGCGAGGATGGCGGGCAGGGCGCGGATGCGATCCAGGAACAGGCCGGACAGGCGTTCCAGCGCCTGAAACTGACGCCGGCTCTCGGCTCCCGCCGCCATGCCGGTCAGAGCCATGCCGATGACGAAGGGCAGCAGGGTGAAGATCAGGATTCCAGCGGTGAAAGGGCTGACCACGGCGGCGGCGGCGATCAGCAGCAGCGGCGTCACGCCCGCCGCCAGACGGGCGGGCAGAAAGCGCGAGACATGGCCGTCCAGCGCTTCGACCCCCTCGACGGTCGCGGTCATGGTTTCGGCGTCGGACAGACGGCCCGAGAAGGCGCCGTTCAGAACCTGACGACGCAGGTCGCCCTTGACCGCCCGCGCCGCGCGCGCGCCGACGACCGTGGCGCACTGGGCCAGGACGCCGCGCGCCAGCAGGGAACCGACCGCCAGCAGGGCGCCGGGAACGGCGTGACCGATTCCTTGCGGCAGGGCGCCGACCGCCAGGGCCAGGCCGGCGGCGAATCCGACCGCCGGGATCGCGTCGGCGATGACCAGACCGCTGGCCAGCGCCATCAGGCGTCGCCGGGGCGCCAGCGCCGCCTTCAGCCACTGGGCCGGTGCGGCGGCTGCATCGATCGGCTGGGCCGTCATTGTCTCTCCTGCTCCATGCGCGCGACCAGACATATACGGGCGCGACGGGGGCAATGGGCAAATCGTCCTTGCGACGAAACAGCCTTGGGCGAAACGCCGTCTAGAGCGAGTCGTCCCATTGGGGCTTTGATCAGGATCAAGGCGCGCCAAACAGCCTTGCTTTAGGTTATAGTAGAACGCCGGTCGACGGGGCTGGCGGTCAGGAGTCTCAGCCCATGATCGACCTGGCGGTCGTAGACCTATCACGCCTTCAGTTCGCACTGACGGCGCTATACCACTTTCTGTTCGTGCCCCTCACGCTGGGCCTCTCCTTCATGCTGGTCATCATGGAGAGCATCTATGTGATGACGCGCAGGCCCATCTGGCGGACCATCACCCGCTTCTGGGGCGTGCTGTTCGGCATCAACTTCGTCCTGGGCGTGGCCACCGGCCTGACCATGGAATTCCAGTTCGGCATGAATTGGTCCTACTACTCCCACTATGTCGGCGACATCTTCGGGGCCCCGCTGGCCATCGAAGGGCTGATGGCCTTCTTCCTGGAAGCCACCTTCGTTGGCCTCATGTTCTTCGGCTGGGACAAGCTGCCGCGCGTCGGGCACCTGTTCGTCACCTTCATGGTGGCGCTGGGCACCAACCTCTCGGCCCTGTGGATTCTGGTCGCCAACGGCTGGATGCAGAACCCGGTCGGCGCCGCCTTCAACCCCGACACCATGCGTATGGAAGTCGTGGACTTCATGGCGGTGATCTTCAACCCGGTGGCCCAGGCCAAGTTCGTCCACACCGTTTCGGCCGGTTACGTCTGCGCCGCCGTGGTCGTTCTGGGCATCTCGGCCTTCTATCTGCTGAAGGGCAAGCACGTCGGGTTCGCCAAGCGTTCGATGACCGTGGCCGCCGCCTTCGGTCTCTTGTCCTCGCTGTCGGTCGTCGTCCTGGGCGATGAGTCGGGCTATGCCCTGACCGACAACCAGAAGATGAAGTTGGCCGCGCTGGAAGCCATGTGGCGCACGGAACCGGCGCCCGCCGGTCTGACCGCCTTCGGCATCCCCAGCATGGAAGACCGCCACACCCACTTCGAGGTCAAGATTCCCTACGTCCTGGGCCTGATCTCGACGCGCAGCATCGACAAGCCGGTCATCGGCATCCTTGAGCTGGTCGCGGTCGCGGAGGACCGCATCGAACGCGGCGTCATCGCCGTCGACGCTCTGGAAAAGGTCAAGGCGGACCACACCGACATGGCCGCGCGGGCTCAGTTTGAAACCGTGCGCAACGACCTGGGCTACGGCCTGCTGCTGAAGCGCTATGTCGCCGATCCGCGTCAGGCCACGCCGGAGCAGATCAAGCAGGCGGCCTGGGATACGGTGCCGAACGTGCCGCTGATGTTCTGGGTCTTCCGCATCATGGCCGGCATCGGCTTCCTGATGATCGGACTGTTCGCCACGGCCTTTGTCCTGTGCACCCTGCGCAAGCATGAGACGCGCTGGTTCCTGCGCCTGGCGGTGCTGGCCATCCCCCTGCCGTGGATCGCCATCGAATCCGGCTGGCTTCTGGCCGAGGTGGGCCGTCAGCCCTGGGCCGTGGAAGGCGTCCTGCCGACCTTCCTGGGCGCTTCCAGCCTGACCGTGCCGCAACTGTGGACCACCATCATCGGCTTCACCGTCCTGTACGGCGCCCTGGCGGTCATCGAGGTCGGCCTGATCCTTCGGGCGGTCAAGAAGGGTCCCTTCAACCAGCACGACATCGTCGATGAACCTCAGGCGGAAGGCGAACCGGCGGTCGCCTGACCCCGGTCGTTCAAGGAAACAAGAGAGATGGAACTTCCCCTCGACTACACCACGCTCCGCCTGATCTGGTGGGGACTGCTGGGCGTGCTGCTGATCGGCTTCGCCCTTACGGACGGCTTCGACATGGGCGTCGGCGCCCTGCTGCCCTTCGTGGCCAAGACGGATGAAGAGCGCCGCATGGTGATCAACACCGTCGGCGCGACCTGGGAAGGCAACCAGGTCTGGTTCATCGTCGGCGGCGCGGCGATCTTCGCCGCCTGGCCCTTCGTCTACGCCGTCAGCTTCTCCGGCTTCTACCTGGCCATGTTCCTGGTGCTGTCGGCGCTGATCCTGCGGCCGGTCTCGTTCAAGTATCGGTCCAAGCGCCCTGACAAACGCTGGCGCTCCATGTGGGACTGGGGCCTGTTCATCGGCAGCTTCGTCCCGGCCCTGGTGTTCGGCGTCGCCGTCGGCAACGTCATGCTGGGCGCGCCCTTCCGTCTGGATAGCGACCTGCGCTCCTTCTACGAGGGCACGCTGCTGGGCCTGTTCTCGCCCTTCACCCTGATCTGCGGCCTGCTGTCGGTCTGCATGCTGGTGCTGCATGGCGCGGCCTGGCTTTCGATCAAGGGCGAGCAGGGGCCGGTGCTGCACCGCGCGCGCGCCATCGGCACCGTCGCCGGTCTGCTCAGCCTGGTCCTGTTCGCGGTCGGCGGCCTGTTCATCGCCTTTGGCGACATCGGCTTCCGCATCACCGGCGCCCTGGACACGGCGGGCTTCTCCAACCCGCTGCGCACCACGGTCGAGGCCGCGCCCGGCGCCTGGATGGACAACTACGGTCTCTATCCGTGGATGATCATCGCCCCGGTCCTGGGCTTCCTCGGTGCGGCGGCGGGTCTGATCGGCATGTGGCGCCGGTCGCCGGCCCTGGCCTTCGGCGGCTCCTCGGCCTCCGCGGTGGGGATCATCTCGACCGTCGGCCTGTCGATGTTCCCCTTCATCCTGCCCAGCTCGATCAACCCGCAGTCCAGCCTGACGGTGTGGAACGCCTCGTCCAGCCACACGACCCTGTTCATCATGCTGATCGTGGTCGTGGTCTTCATGCCGATCGTGCTGCTCTACACGGCCTGGGTCTACAAGGTGCTGTGGGGCCGGACGAGCACCGCCGCCCTCAAGACCAACCCCGACCTCTACTGATCCCGCGAAAGGAGATCATCCCATGTGGTATTTCGCCTGGATTCTGGGCCTCGGCCTGGCGGTGGCGTTCGGCGTGCTGAACGGCGTCTGGCACGAGTTCCAACTGTTCGACGAAGGGGACGAGGGCCGCTCCGAACCCTGACCCTTACCGTCGACGACATCAGCCTCTCCGACCTCGGTCGGGGAGGCTTTTTCGTGCGCATTTCCTGAGACTTGCGCTGGATCAAGGCGTCGGATCGACCTCCGTGCGACGGTGGCTTCGACATCGAAGCCGGACCCTCCCTCGATCCGGCAATTGTCGGGAATGATACCGATGAAGACCGCCGCCGCCCTTCTGGCCGCCGCCAGCGTTCTGACCCTGGCGGGCGCCGCCACGGCCCAAAACGCCGCCCCCGAGCCTGTCGGCAAGGGCACGCTGATCGTCACCGCCCGCCTGACCGGCGTCCTGCCGCAAGCCGACGACGCCATTGTCACCGCCGCCGGCGCCGACAGCGGCCTGAAGGTCGACGTCAGCGACGACTGGATGCCGACCTTGGGTTTCACCTATTTCGTCGCCGACCATTGGGCCGTCGAGGCCATTCTCGGCGCGACCCAGCATGAGGTCCGCGCCAAGGGCGGGGCGACCGACGTCGCCGTTCACGAGACCTGGGTCCTGCCTCCCATCGTGACGCTGCAATACCGCCCGACCCCGAACGCCACGATCAGCCCCTATGTCGGCGCCGGCGTCAGCTACATGGCCTTCTTCGAGGGCAAGGATAAAAACGGCTTCGAGGTCGATCTGGACAACGGCTTCGGCATGGCCTTGCAGGCCGGCGCCGACTGGAACCTGTCGGGGCCGTGGACCCTGAACCTCGACGCCAAGAAGGTCTGGTTCGACACGGACGCCAAGATCAACAACGGCGCGCTGAAGAGCAGCGTCAGCCTTGATCCCTGGGTCGTGTCGGTGGGCGTCGGCCGGAAGTTCTGAGGTCAGAGCTTTCGCGTCGATGCGGGGCGGGGGGTGCGGGACGTCAGCCCGCGCCCCCTTCGTCCCTCTAGGCCGCGCCTTCGCTCATTCTTTTCGGCTCAGGCCGCGCCTTCACCCAGGGCCTTCAGCGCCTCGGGATCGGGCAGGGCCACGTCGTTGTTCGGCAGCAGCTGGATCAGGCCCGAGGTCTTGAACTGGGTGAAGACCCGGCTGACCGTCTCGATCGTCAGGCCCAGATAGTCGGCGATGTCGAGGCGGGTCATCGGCAGGTGGACCCGGCCTTCCGCGCCGCCCAGCTGCACCTGTCGCGCCGACAGGCGGGTCAGGAAGCTGGCGATCCGCTCGCGCGCCGTCTTGCGGCCCAGCAGCACGATCTGCTCCTGCGCCGCCATCAGCTCGTCGCCGGCCATGGCCACCAGACGGTGCTCCAGCGCGGGCAGGGCGTTGAGCAGCTGGTCGAAGTCCCCGCGCCGAAAGCGACAGGCGCTCATCGGCGTCAGGGCCTCTGCGGTGAAACTGGACGGACCGCGTCCGCCCAACCCCAGGAAGTCCCCCTGGAACAGAAACCCCGTGATCTGGCGCCGTCCATCAGGCAGCAGTCGGTACAGCTTCACCGCACCTTCGACCACGTTGAAGACGAAGGGGTTGGGGTCGCCCTCATGGAACAGGGCCTGCCCCGGCTGGGCCGTCACCGTCTCGCTGGTGCAGGCCATTTCCTGAAGTTCGTGGCCTTTCAGGTCGGCGCAGACGCCCAAGGGGCGCGCCCCGCAGGTCGAGCAGGGGTTAACGTCCTCCAGGCGAATCTCGTCAGCTTGGGCCGAGGCGGCGTTATAGGCGGGCATCATCGACTCCAGCGTTCGGCCGCAGTCTAGAGCAACCGGCTTCGCTTGAGAAATAGGTCAGGCTGTCCTAGCCGGCGTCTTCGGCATAACGCAGCTTGGCGCCGAGCCTGTGGGCCAGCGCCGTCAACTCCACCGCCAGACTTTGGCGCACCAGGGGGCGCACCCCCATCTCGCGCACCACAAAGGGGCCGGCCCACAGGGTCTCGCCGTATTCGAGATCGGGTTGCCGCCACCAGCTGACGAAGCCCAGAACGCCGCGCTGGTTGCGAGCGCTGAGTATGCCGCGGCTGTCCGGGGCGGCGCGCCAGTCGTGCAGGAAGGTGCGCCATTGCTCCGCACCGAGATCCGGCCGCCACATGCGCGCGAGGGCGAACTCGGCGGGCGCTTCCGCCTCGGTCAGGGGAACGACGTCCAGACGCGGGGCGTCGGGCCAACGAACGTCTTGCTGCGGGCGGGACTCGGTCATGCGACCATTTCACCCCCTCGGAGCCCAGACGCCTTGATCTGTGTCAAGGTGAACCCGGCGACCCCGCCGCAGGTTCTAAAGGTGAAGGAGTTCAGGTCATGACCATCGAGCCGACGTCCAGCGTCATTCCGATCCACGGCGCGGCGGTGGCCGCTGTCCTGAAGCTGCTGGACGGGCAACGCCTGATGACCCTGGCCTCCAATCGCGCCGACGGCCGGCCCCAGGCCAGCACCCTGGGCTATCTGAACGACGGGCTGAACCTTTATTTCGTCACCGCCCGTGACAGCGAGAAGCTGCGCAACATCGTGGCCGACCCGCGCGTGGGCGTCGCCGTGCGCGGCGTCGCCGGGGAGGGTGAGGCGGTCGGCCTCTCCATCGACGGGCGGGCCGAGGAGGTGACGGACGGCGACGAGGTCCAGCGCCTGAACGATCTGATCATCAAACACTCGCCGGAAATCAGCCCCTGGGCGCCCGGCGGCGATGCGGTCGCGGTGGTCAAGGTGATTCCCGAACAGGTCGAGGCCGTCGCCGTGGTCGACGGCCGCAGCCGCGCCCAGACCTTCTCGATCGGCGATCCCGACCGCGTCGTGAACGGCGTCAGCTACGAGCCGAGCGCGGTGGCGCGGCTGTTCTGAACAAACCTGCGCATCTATCGGTGGTTATCGCGAAACGCCCCTTGAAATGCCGTCGGGCGTCAGGCATATGCCCCCCTCTGGCGAGGTTAGCGCCGTCGAGCTTGCTCACGGCGCATTGATCTTTGTCCGGGACACTAGGAGTGTAGCTCAGCTGGTAGAGCATCGGTCTCCAAAACCGAGGGTCGTGGGTTCGAGTCCCTCCGCTCCTGCCATTCCCCCTGTCGCGGTCGCTTGGGAGTTCCCATGTGAGGCGACAGGTTCCAGAGGTAGAAGAGACGTCATATGGCCAAGGCGAAGACCCCCGGCGGTCGCCGCACCGTGGGAAACCAGACCGCAGCCGCCGCATCCGGCGCCGCCACGGTCGCCGTTGACGCGCCTGCACCCAAGAAAAAGACGACGCCTGCCCAGTTCTTCAGCCAGGTTCGCGCTGAAGCCCGCAAGATCGTCTGGCCCAGCCGCAAGGAGACCTGGATCACGTCCGTGATGGTCTTCATCATGGTTCTGATCGCTTCGGCCTTCTTCTGGATCGTCGATACGGGCCTGGGCTTTGCGTCCCGCTTCATTCTCGGCCTCGGCCAATAAAGGAGACGCGCACATGACTGATGCAGCGCCCAAGCCGGCGGCCAATCCCCGCCACAAATGGTATATCGTCAACGCCTACTCGAACTTCGAAAAGAAGGTCGCTGAGCAACTGCGCGAGCAGGCGAAACAGCAAGGCCTGGAAGACAGCTTCTCCGAAATCCTGGTTCCGACCGAGGAAGTCGTCGAGATCCGTCGTGGCCGCAAGGTGAACTCGGAACGCAAATTCTTCCCCGGCTACGTGCTGGTGAAGATGGAGATGACCGACAACACCTATCACCTGGTCAAGAACACTCCGAAGGTCACGGGCTTCCTGGGCGCCGCGGGCGGCACCAAGCCCCTGCCGGTCTCGGAACGTGAAGTTCAGAACATCATTGGTCAGGTGGAAGAGGGCGTCGAGCGTCCGAAGCCCACCATCCGCTTCGACATCGGCGAGACCGTTAAGGTCATCGACGGTCCGTTCGCCAGCTTCGACGGTCAGGTCGAGAGCGTCGACGAAGACAACGCCCGCCTGCGCGTGGCCGTGTCCATCTTCGGTCGCCCGACCCCGGTGGATCTGGAATACAACCAGGTCGAAAAGACCGGCGGCTGATCGCTTTCGATCTTCGCCACAACGACGTGCAGCGGCGGCCCTCGGGCCGCCGTTTTGCGTTTGGGGCCACGCCCTTCTGTCATCCCAGCTCACACGCGATCCGCGTCTCGCCATGCGCAATCACGAGCCCCAATCCCTGTAAATATCGAGGATCGTCCAGCTCTCGAAGCCAGTTGCGCGCCATAGCCCGAGTTCGGCGCACACTGCGCAGCATGATCTTTGACATCGTCCGCCGTCTTTTCCCTCTCCCAGCGGGAGAGGGCTTGAGCCTCCAAGAGCGCAGCGATTGGGCAAGGCGAAAGGGTGAGGGGCTGCCGCTCCCGTCGGCGCAAGCCGTCGCCTATCGGTCCGCCCGCCGATTGCACCAATTGCACTGTTTTTTTTCTTCGTGCCGTGCAATCGCCGCCCCGGTTTGCCTTTCCGGGGGGCTCCTGCTACATGCGCGCCTCCATCCGGCGGCCCTCGAGTCGTCAGGCGGCAAATCCGTGGGAGGCAGCCATGCCGCACCACGGCTCACCGGCCCCGCGGTTCCGCCCTGGGGTCATCGATAGGAGAGACCAATGGCCAAGAAGATTCTCGGCTATATCAAACTGCAAGTTGCGGCCGGTTCGGCCACGCCTTCGCCCCCGATCGGCCCGGCGCTGGGTCAGCGCGGCGTGAACATCATGGGCTTCTGCAAGGAGTTCAACGCACGCACCGAGAAGGTGGCCAAGGGTACGCCCCTGCCGACCGTCATCACGGTCTATCAGGACAAGTCCTTCACCTTCATCACCAAGACGCCGCCGGCGACCTGGTATCTGAAGCAAGCCGCTGGCATCAAGTCGGGCTCCAAGCTCGTCGGTCGTGAGACCGCCGGCAAGGTCACGCAGGCGCAAGTCCGCGAGATCGCCGAAGCGAAGATGAAAGACCTGAACGCCAACGACATGGACGCAGCAATGCGCATCATCGAAGGCTCGGCCCGCGCAATCGGCCTCGAAGTGGTGGAGGGCTAATCCATGGCTAAGCAAACCAAGGCTCAAAAAGCCCGCACCGGCGTCACGCAGGACCTCCTGCCGTTCGCCGACGCCATCAAGCTGGTCAAGGACAACGCCAAGGCCAAGTTCGACGAGTCGATCGAAATCGCCGTCAACCTGGGCGTTGACCCGCGTCACGCCGACCAACAGGTCCGTGGCGTTGTGAACCTGCCGTCGGGCACGGGCCGCGACGTTCGCGTCGCCGTCTTCGCCAAGGACGCCAAGGCTGCTGAAGCCACGGCTGCCGGCGCCGACATCGTGGGCGCAGAAGATCTGTACGAAAAGATCAACGGCGGCTTCATGGACTTCGACCGCGTCATCGCGTCGCCGGACATGATGGCTCTGGTCGGTCGCCTCGGTAAGGTGCTGGGCCCACGCGGCCTGATGCCGAACCCCAAGGTCGGCACCGTGACCCCGAACGTGGCGCAAGCCGTCAAGGACGCCAAGAGCGGCGCCGTCGAGTTCCGCGTCGAAAAAGCCGGTATCGCCCACGGCGGCATCGGCAAGGCCTCCTTCGATCAGGCCGCCCTGGAAGCCAACGTCAAGGCTTACGTGGACGCTCTGAACAAGGCCAAGCCGGCCGGCGCCAAGGGGACGTACGTCAAGCGTATCACCCTGTCGTCGACGATGGGCCCGGGCTTCAAGATCGATCCGGCTTCGCTGGCTTAATCTCGGACCTCAGTCTGAATTGCGAAAGCGGCGGAGAGCAATCTCCGCCGCTTTTTCATTGACCGGCGATCTTTCAGGCGGCAAGGGCAGGGTTCTCAGGGGGAGCCTTATCCATGTTGCGACTGATCACCGGCCTTTGCGCGGCGCTTGCCCTGCTCGGCGCGCCGCTTGCGGCCCAGGCGCGTGACGAGGCGACCGAACGGTTGGATCTGGCCCATCGCTTCGTCGCCCTGATGCAGGCCGAGGACATGGGGGAGGCCCTTGGCCAATCCCTGGGCGGCCTGTTCCCCTCTATCGAGGAGTTGCCGCCTGCGGAGGCCCGCGCGGTTGAGGAAACCATGTCCGAGATGATGCAGGACTATATGCCTGCCCTCTTCAAGGCGATGGCGCCTGTCTATGCCGATATCTTCACCCTGGAAGAGCTTCGCGCCCTGGTCGCCTTCTATGAAAGCGATGTCGGACGTTCGATGGTCCGCAAGAGCTATGAGGCCATGCCCCGCATCACCGCCGTATCACAGGACGTCCTGCCGGCGGTCCTCAGCCGGGCGATGGACCGGCTCTGCGACCGGCTGGAATGCTCGGCGCAGCAGCGACAGGCGATGAAAGCCGAGGTCCAGGGGCTGAAGGGTCAGGCGACGGCCCCGACGAAGTAGCGGACCGGCGCGCCGGGCGCCCCAGGACGCTCATGCTATGGCGCGAACAGCCTGAGCCCTAATCGTAGCGGCGAACGATTTCCGTGTTCGGACGACTTGACGGCGGGGGGGTAAATCCGGTCTTGGGGCGCAGCCGCCAAGTGCGGCCCTTTCGGAGACGACTGATGCTGAGCTGGTTCCAGGCGCTGCTGCCCAAGGAAGACAACTTCTTTCGCCTGTTCGACGCCCACGCCGCCACCCTGGTGAAGGGCGCCGAGGCCCTGCGCGGCATGATGGACGGCGGCGAGGCCACGCCCGACTGGTGCCAGAAGATCGTGGATCATGAGCATGAGGCCGACGATGTCGCGCGCGAGGTCATGTTCGCGGTGCGCCGCAGCTTCATCACCCCCTTCGACCGCTCGGACATTCGCGGTCTGACCGACTCGCTGGACGACACGATCGACCAGATGCAGAAGACGGCCAAGGTCGTCACCCTGTACGAAATGCGCGAGTTCGCCCCCAAGATGCGCGAGCTGGCCGACATCGCCGTCCAGTGCGGCGCCCTGACGGCTGAGGCGGTCGCCCTGCTGCCGGCCATGCGCAAGAACCATGAGCGTCTGAACGAGTTGACCGAACAGATCGCCCGCCTCGAAAGCCGCAGCGACACCCTCTACGACGAGGGCATGAAGGCCCTGTACGAACAGCATCGCCACGACATGACCGGCGGCAATACGCTGTGGTTCATCATCGGCGGCGAGGTCTATGACCACCTCGAGAAGATCATCGACCGCTTCGAGGATGTGGCGAACCGCATCAACGGCGTTCTGGTCGAGCACCTGTAGGGTCCGATGGATCACGCCCTCCTGATCCTGGTCTTCCTGATCGGCGTCGCCCTGCTGTTCGACTTCCTGAACGGGCTTCACGACGCGGCCAACTCCATCGCCACCATCGTGGCCACGCGGGTCCTGCCGCCGATCTATGCGGTCGGCTGGGCGGCCTTCTTCAACTTCATCGCCTTCCTCTTCTTCGGCCTGCACGTGGCCGACACGATCGGGCGGGGCATCATCTCGCCCGACGTGATCTCGGATCAGGTGATCTTCGGCGCCCTGATGGGGGCCATCCTCTGGAACGTCATCACCTGGATCGCGGGCATCCCGTCCTCCAGCTCGCACGCCCTGGTCGGCGGCCTGCTGGGCGCGGGCATCGCCAAGGCGGGGACCAGCGCCGTGGTCGTCGCCGGCGTGCTGAAGACGGTGGGCGCCATCTTCATGTCGCCGGCCATCGGCTTCCTGCTGGCCCTGCTGCTGGTGCTGATCGTGTCCTGGCTGTTCGCCAAGGCCAACCCCGCCTTCGCGGACCGGATCTTCCGGGGGCTCCAGTTCGTCTCGGCCTCGGCCTATTCGCTGGGCCACGGCGGCAATGACGCGCAGAAGACCATGGGGATCATCGCAATTCTTCTATATTCGCGCGGCATGCTGGGGGGTGAGTTTCACGTGCCCTTCTGGGTGGTCATCACCTGTCAGGCCATGATCGCCCTGGGCACCCTGTTCGGCGGCTGGAAGATTGTTCACACCATGGGCTCTCGCATCACCCGACTCAGCCCGCAGCAGGGCTTCTGCGCCGAAACGGGCGGGGCCATCACCCTGTTCGCGGCGACCAGCATGGGCATTCCGGTGTCGACGACCCACACCATCACCGGCGCCATCATCGGCGTGGGGGCGGCCAAGCGGGTCTCGGCTGTGCGCTGGAGCGTGGCGCGCAGCATCGTCACCGCCTGGTTCATCACCATGCCCGCGGCGGCGGCCATCGGCGCGCTCTTCTACTTCCTCGGCGGCTTCTTCCTGACCTGATGACCGCGCCGCCCCGAACAGAGACCTCCGAGACCCGTCAGGTCGCGGCCTTGCCCTGGCGTCAGGGCGAGAACGGCGTCGAGGTGATGATGATCACCTCGCGTGAGACGCGCCGCTGGGTCATCCCCAAGGGCGGCCGCATGGTCGGCAAGACCGACCCCCAGGCGGCGGCTCAGGAAGCCTATGAAGAGGCGGGCATACAGGGCGAGACGCTGGGCGACCCCGTGGGCCATTTCCGCTACGCCAAGCGGCTGAAGTCGGGCGCGACCCAGGCCTGCGTCGTGGCCGTCTATCCGTTGGAAGTGCTGATCCAGCTGGGCGCCTGGCCCGAGGACCTGCAGCGCGAACGCCGCTGGATGCTGCAGGCTGAGGCCGCCGCATCGGTACATGAGCCTGATCTGGCCGAGTTGATCCGGGGTTTCCGTCCCTAATCTCGGCGGCGCCGTTGATTTCGCCGTCAGGCCGTGTATAGAGCGCGGCTTCTCGTCATGGCTTCGGCCAAGGCGGATCCTGTCCGAGAACTTCGGGACGTGGGGGCCACCCGCGTCATAATTGTCCAGAGAGCCCTCTGGCGCCGTGGGGAGATGGGGATGCAAAGACCTTCGTCCAGCCGTTTTCGGCCGGACAGGCCACGCTTCCTTCGGACAATAAGACCGGCCTGAACGCTGTGCAGCGATGCGCGGCGCTATGGCCAAATCCGTCGCCGGGAATTAGCCCGGCGGCGAATACCAAAACTGGAGACCGCAATGGACCGCGCACAAAAAGCCGAGTCGATCGAATCGCTGAAAAGCGTGTTCGCCGACGCGGGCGCCGTGGTCGTGACCCACAACCTGGGTCTGACCGTTGCGGAGATGGAAGACCTGCGTGGTCGCCTTCGTAAAGAAGGCGGCGCGTTCAAGGTGGTGAAGAACCGTCTGGCGCTTAAGGCGCTGGGCGTCGAGGAAGGCAGCGCCTACCACGATCTGTTCAAGGGTCCGGTGGGCATCGCCTACGCTTCGGACCCGGTCACTGCTGCGAAGGTCGCGGCTGAATTCGCCAAGGGCAACGACAAGTTCAAGCTCCTCGGCGGCTTCATGGGCGACAAGGTGCTGGACGCCGCGGGCGTCGACGCCCTGTCCAAGCTGCCGTCGCTGGACCAACTGCGTGGCAAGCTGATCGGCCTGCTGCAAGCCCCGGCGACCAAGGTCGCTGGCGTTCTGCAAGCACCCGCCGGCCAACTGGCTCGCGTCTTCAACGCCTACGCGACCAAAGACGCCGCCTAAGCCTCGTCATCTCTGCATATCTCTCTGAACCTCATCCTACCGAAGGAAGACTAAAATGGCTGATCTCGCCAAGATCGTTGAAGAACTGTCGGCTCTGACCGTCCTGGAAGCCGCTGAACTGTCGAAGCTGCTGGAAGACAAGTGGGGCGTTTCGGCTGCTGCACCCGTCGCCGTCGCCGCTGCCGGCGCTGCTGCTCCGGCTGAAGCCGCCGAAGAGCAAACCGAGTTCACCGTTGTCCTGGTTGACGGCGGCGACAAGAAGATCAACGTGATCAAGGAAGTCCGCGGCGTCCGTACGGACCTGGGTCTGAAGGAAGCCAAGGACCTGGTCGAAGGCGCTCCGCAGAACGTCGTCGAGAACGTCTCGAAGCAAGTCGCTGAAGAGCTGAAGAAGAAGCTCGAAGAAGCCGGCGCCAAGATCCAGATCAAGTAAGATCGGATTTTGCGCTTCGGCCTTCGGGCCGAGGCTCAGACTTCAAGGAACGGGTCGGAGGGAAACCTCCGGCCCGTTTTCTTTTGCGTGAGACTGGCGGGACTGGGAGGGCAGGACCATCTGAACCCCTCACACAAGGATGCCCCCCATGAAGATCCTGATGGTCCTGACCTCGCACGACCAACTTGGCGACACCGGCCACAAGACCGGCTTCTGGCTGGAAGAGTTCGCCGCCCCCTATTACGCCCTGAAGGACGCCGGGGCCGAGATCGTCATCGCCTCGCCCAAGGGCGGGCAGCCGCCGCTGGACCCCAAGAGCGACGCCGAAGACGCCCAGAGCGACGACACCCGCCGCTTCAAGGCTGACGCAGCGGCGCAGGCTGCGCTGGCGACCACGGTCAAACTGGCCGATGTGAAGGCTGAGGATTTCGACGCCGTCTTCTACCCCGGCGGTCACGGCCCGCTGTGGGATCTGGCCAATGATCCCAAGTCTATAGCCCTGATCGAAGCCTTCGCGGCCGCCGAGAAGCCGACGGGCTTCGTCTGCCATGCGCCGGGCGTGCTTAAGGACGTGAAGGGCGCGGACGGCGAGCCCCTGGTCAAGGGCCGGGCCGTCACCGGCTTCACCAACAGCGAGGAAGAGGCTGTGGGCCTGACCGAAGTCGTGCCCTTCCTGGTGGAGGACATGCTGGCCGCCCACGACGGGCGCTACAGCAAGGGAGCGGACTGGAGTTCCTATGTCCTGACGGACGGAACGCTGGTCACGGGGCAGAACCCGGCCTCTTCGCGGGAAGCCGCCGAAGCCCTGCTGAAGCTGCTGAAGGCCTAAGCGAGAGTCATACGAAAACGGCCCGGGAGCGATCCCGGGCCGTTTCTGTTTCTGGCGTGGCCTAGCGGCGACGGGGGCTGAGGATGTCGCCGATGCGGTCCGGCGTGCCGGGGATCCGCTCCAGGCGCGGGTAGCGCAGGCCGTCATGGTAGTCGAAGGCCACGGTGCGGTAGCGGTCGCCGTTCTTGAGCAGGAGCGAGATCGGCGCGGTCGTGCCCTTGGCGGCGGTGACGGCGTCGCGCAGGACCTCGGCCGAGGCGGCGCGGTCGTTGACGGCGACCAGTTCCCAACCCGGACCGATGTCCGCCTCGAAGGCGCGGCCGCCCCAGCGGACGCCGGTCAGCTTGTTCGAGGAGGACAAGGTGAAGCCCAGGGAATACTGGAAGTCCCTGTCCCAGCCGCTCTGGATGCGTTTCTCGGCGGCGGTCAGGCTGTCGGTATAGGTCAGGCGGTAGCCGCCCCGCGCCAGGCCGTCGAGCGGGGCCTTGGCGTCGGGGCCATTGGCGTCCAGGCGGGTGCGCAGGAAGCCGGTCCAGTCGTGCGGGTGGACGGCGTTCAGGGCCGCGACCACGTCCTCGAAGGTGTAGCCGCGCGGGGCCCAGGAGCCGTCGTCGCCCCCGAAGAAGCCCTTGGCGAAGTCGTCCAGCGACTTCCTGCCGTCCGTGGCCTCGCGGATCAGGGTGTCGGCGTCCAGCCAGATCAGCAGGCTTTCGCGGTAGTAGTCGCCGGTGCCGCGCATCCACGACGAATAGGGATTGCTGGTCCGGTAGCCGAGCAGGTTGTGGTTGTTGACGTCCTGCAGCGGGCGCCATTCGCGGCCCGGCTGGTTGTCGTAGAAGGCGGCGTTCTCGGCCAGGCTGACCAGGATGTCGTCCTTGGAGGCCAGACCCGAGCGGGCGGTCAGGACGTCGCCCCAGTATTCCGTCTGGCCTTCATAGACCCACAGCAGGGTGTTCTGGGTCGGGATGTTGTGGTTGGCGGTCAGTTCGTCGGCGGGGCGCTGGCGCTTGCCGTTCCAGGCGTGGACGAACTCGTGCGGCAGGAGGCCGACGGCGCCCAGGTCCTTGCCCCAGTTGGTGAAGAAGTCGGTCGGGACTGAGTTCTCGGACGAGCGGTGATGCTCCAGGCCGATGCCGCCCATCTTCGACGTGGCGGCGACCAGGAAGTCGTAGCGGTCATAGGGGCGGGCGCCGAACAGGCGGTCTGTCTGGGCGACCAGGTTTTCAAACTTGCCGATCTGTTCCGGCGTCGGGGCCAGGTTCTTGGCCGCGTCGGCGACGATGTTCAGGTGGACGGCCTCTCCCCTGGGGTCGATCTCGATGCGCTGGAAATGGGCGCCGCCGAACAGGGGGCTGTCGATCAGGGAGTAGAGGTCGGTGGGGTGGAAGGTGGCCACGCCGTTCTCATAGCGCTCGGTGTCCAGGGCCACGCCGTATTTCCAGCCCTCGGGCAGGCGGATCGACGCGGCGAAGGTGATGCCGGTCGAGCGGTAGCCGGCGGGGTAGAGCAGGGCCTTTTCCCACTGGAGGTTGACCATCTCGGGCGTCATGACCACGCGCCAGGTCGAGCTGTCGGGCTGGGTCAGCCACTGGAACTCGACCACGATCTCGGTCACGCCCTGGGGCACGTCCACGTGGAAGGCGTTGGGGTCGATGGTGTCGCGCAGCCAGTCTATGCGTGTTGCGCCGCTGGTCACGGTCACGCCGGAGATCAGCTGGATCGGGCCGGTGGCGGCGTGGTTGCCCGGCAGGAACTTGGGATAGAGCAGGACCAGAGGGCCGGGCTTGACCGGGATGGTCTGGCGGACGCGGACGATCTTGCGCTCAACGTCGGTGGCGTCGACCTCATACTTGATGACGCCGGGGTAGGTTTCGGCGGTCGGGGCCGGGATGGGCGGCAGGGCGCGCGGCAGGCCCAGGGGCGTGTTCTGAGGCGTCGGCGCGGCCGGCGCCTGCGGGCCGGTCCAGGCCTGCGGGGCATGAGCCAGGGCGGCGGGGGCCGCTGAGGTCAGGAGCAGGGCGAGGGCGGTGGCGGGCAGGTGTCGGGTCATGGTGATGGGAATCCTGTAGCGGCGTTTCTTTTGAAGCGCGACCTTCTCCCTCCCCTTCATG